>NZ_LZPK01000178.1:0-25528 GCF_001729375.1 Methanosarcina sp. A14
TTTCATAGTTTTTCTTTCATGATTTTTTCTTTCATAGTTTTTCTTTCATAATTTTAGCCTTCTTCCTGCATGTACACCAGATACACTTCTGCCTCCATTTGCAGGTCCCGCAGACTTCAGTAATGTCGGATGCGTTAGCTAGTTGTGAATTGACTAAACTGAAGGCTTTATATGCCTCCATAATTGTTCCTTCTTTTATCTTTAATTTCTCCATAACAACAAGATCCATACTCCTTATCCTGCCAGAGATAATTGAGTCCTTCGCAGTGCATTCCCTTTTGCTTGGACAGGATGCACAGATTACATCACATTCGGATACCAGTTTCAGAAGTCTTGAAGGAAAAGCCTTAATCTCTGAAATTACGGCCTTCAAATTTGTCACAAAAATCGGGCTGTATCCATAGCCCTGAAAACCCTGGATGCAGCAAAGGTGATGAGCTCTGATCTTCAGGCATTTAGACCCGGCTTTAAAGCCCGTTCCAGAGGTGCTCGATTTTTTGAGCATATTTTTCTCCAGAGTGTCAACTCACAGAACCAAAGAACTAATTCTAAAAATTAACTTTAAAAATTCATTCTATAATATCGATTTTTGAATCAGCTAGCTGGGGTAACTCTTCAATAGGTAGCGTTATCGCAGGAGCCTCAGAGTATTTTGCAAAGAGGATGTCATAGCCTGTTTTAAGCCCCAACATGATATTAAGATTCGTAAGATCATCGTTTAGTAGCAGCGCCTGACCAATAGGATTACAGACGGCTTCAAACTCAAGGTCCTCGGATTTTTTAATACCTAGACTGGCTTTTTCGAAGCTACATACTTTACAGCAAACCGAAAATACCTCAAAATATCTTGAAAGAATATCATAAACCAGCCTGGCTTCTCGCTCATACTCAACACAGAAAGCGATTCCTATTTTTGTATATCCAAGACTTTTTGCATAAATAGCTATCTCTTCAAGTTTTGTCCTTTTCACGCCATTAGATTCGAGCCAGGCAGAAATCTGAATTGATTTCAGATTATCGCCAGTATACTCAAGCCCATATTTAATAACAGAACAATTTTTGCCTTTCACGCATTCCTTAATCCGGCATAACGCGCACTGCACATTTTTTTCTCCCAGGGTTTTTAACATGAATAGGGAATTATAGTCACAGATAAGCTGTGAAGGTATAAATATTTCTACGAGGGATCTCGAAATATATAGATAGAGTCCTACATATAAATTGGAAAACCGGAAAAATAAATGTACAATTATAAAATAAAACTCTCTGTTTAATGATAAAGTTCATACTCTCACCTATAATCTTCACAGATATTTTCTGGTGTTTCTCTTTGAGGAGGTCTACGTCTTGACAGCACGCCTTTTAAAAAAGACTTGAGGAAAAAACAGATCTTTTAGGAGATCTGCGCCAAAGGAAGCTAAGTTTATCTTATCGCGCCTTTGCGCTTACAACATCCCTGACTCCCCAGGACTTAAACGCATATGAAGCGCTTTATCGCTTCATTTTTAGGTATGTATACTTTCATAAAAACTTCTCCTACTTTTATACTAAGTAACTGTAATTTCCCTCATCTATTTAGAAATATATATATTTTTCTATTATAGAAGAGAAATTGTTATATATTTATTCCACAATGTGCATAAGTAGCCTATGAAAAAATGCAGAGGAAGACCAAAGTGTCCGAGGCGTGTTGAGCAAACGCCCGACATCACATATTTCAAGCCTAGAGGGGTCCCGCTGGCGGATCTTGAGGTTGTATCCATTACAGTAGAAGAGCTTGAGGCACTGAGACTTGTAGACGTTGAAGGTCTGAAGCAGGAAGATGCAGCCATCAGAGTAGGAATATCAAGGAGAGCTTTCTGGGAAGATCTAAAAGCCGCAAGAATGAAAATCGCTCTTGCACTTAGCACAGGAAAAGCAATAGAAATAAAGGGCGGTAACTATATCAGCGCTGAGAGCGCTGACATTAGTGAAGATGCTAACTCGTAATAGAGAAATCTGAAAACCGGGATAAAATACGTAAATTTTACACAGGCGATAAAAATGACAGATAAGGTTCAACCACTTGAGAGCTTATCGAAAAAGCCAGAAGAGCCAAAAATAGTAGTCAATCTCAGGCGCATTAAACGTAAGATCATGGTAATGAGCGGAAAAGGAGGAGTAGGGAAAAGTACAGTTGCAGCAAATCTGGCTGCCGGGTTGGCCCTGCGGGGATATAAAGTCGGGCTTCTGGACTGTGATATTCATGGCCCGACAATTCCTACGATTTTCGGTTTAGAGTCTCAAAGACCCGATGTTAATGAAGAGGGCATTCTTCCAGTCTCGGTACTTCCCAACCTTTCTATGATGTCTATCGGTTTTTTGCTCGGAGACAAAGATTCTCCTATAATCTGGAGAGGACCTGCCAAAATGGGGGCAATCAAACAGTTCCTGGAAGACGTTAGCTGGGGAGTACTCGATTTCCTGATTATAGACTTGCCGCCTGGCACCGGAGATGAACCCCTGAGTGTAGCTCAGCTCATTCCCAATTGCGACGGCTCAGTGCTTGTTACAACTCCCCAAGATGTAGCCCTTATCAGTGTCCGAAAGTCAATAATCTTCTCTGAAAAACTTAACGTGCCTATCATAGGGCTTGTCGACAATATGCATGGGCTTATTTGCCCCCACTGCGGCAAGCCAATAGAGGTATTCGGAACTGGTGGTGTGGAAAAAGCTTCAAAAGACTTCAATATTCCGATTCTTGCCAGTCTCCCCATTGAGCCAAAGGTCGCAGAAATGGAAGATAAAGGCACTGTTATCCAGGGCCTGCTCGACCACAGTACGGAATGGGAGAAGAACTTCGAAGCTGTTATAACCGCAGTAGAAAAAACTCTGGGAGAGGAGTGAGGCAAAATAAAAAGAGGAAAGATTAACACGTTTACTTGGTTATATAACTTTTCTCGATTGGTTAGCTTCTCAATTGGCTAACCTCTCTTTAATAAGCTAAACAGCAACCTGGTGTTCTTTGGAGGAAAACTTCTCTCTTCAACCAGCTAACTTTTCTTCAATTGGCTGGCTTTTCTTCAATCAGCTAACTTTTCTTCAATCGGCTGACCTGGTAATTATAATTAGACCTTTAAGATCTCTTCTTCCTTTTCTTTCTTCTTACTCAACTTATTATATTTATCTTTAAAGTCTGATTTCTAAGGGTTTTCATATATTTTCTACAGACCAAAAGTCTCTTAAACTAGACATATATTTTCTTTCTTTAGAGTTAATTAATCGAGCTTTGTCGAGAATTCTACTTTAAAACTCGAATTTCACAATCAGTAGAAAACAAAGGCTATCTTAAAATGAATGTTATTTTTTAACGAGAAAATTATTACCATATAACTAAATAATATGTAATATAATATAAAATAAAAAATTAACGTTGAGAACATGAAGAAATTAGTTATATTATTGATCATGCTTGCAGCTGTAGTCTTTACTGCGGGCTGTACTGATGAAAGTCAGGGAAATTCCACAGATATCCAGGCAGTTCAGGAGAATAATGGTACTGTCGAAACAACTGCATCTGAACAGACAAACCTTCAGGAAGTCCAGGAAGAAAACGGTATTGTCAAAGCAAATGAATCTGGACAGAACACAACTTCTCAGGAAACTCCGGAAGAAAGTAATGTTCTTGAAGTGACTTCCCTTGAACAGATAAATGCATCTCTCGAGCAGGGGCCGGTTCTTGTGAAAATAGGATCTAAACACTGCGGACCGTGCCAGGCTATGAAGCCCATGCTTAAGGAGCTGGCAACAGAATATAGTGGGAAAGCTACTATTGCGTCTATAGATATAACTGAGAGTCCTGACCTTGAAGCTTATTTTGATATTGGATACGTTCCTGACACTTCTTTGGTCGTGGGTATTAAAGATGGGGACTATGTTTACATGCAAGAGAATGGAACAGTCACTAAGGATAGATTCAGTGCTAGAATTCAAGGGCAAATGGAAAAAGAGGTTTATGAGAATCGTATAAACCTTGCTCTTCTCCAAGAGGGGAAAAGTACATAATAATAAAAATAAACTTAATAGATACAACTAATTTCTAAATTCATTAAGTTAGAAGTCCAAACTTATGGTAAAACCCGGAGTTCCGGAAAAAAACTATCGTAGATAAACTATAAAAAGAAATTGTAACCATGGATTATGAAGTTATTTCCCCTGTGGCTGCATTTGGAGCAGGAATTATCAGTGTCCTGTCTCCTTGCATCCTTCCTCTTCTGCCTGCTGTCCTGGCAACATCTGCAGGAAAAAACAGATTGAGACCCCTTGCAATAGTGCTTGGAGTCTCAATATCGTTCACCATAATGGGAGTGGCAACCTCTGCCTTTGGGGCGGTGTTCAGCGCGTATACAAATCAACTGAAGATTCTGGCAGAGGTTTTGATTCTCTTACTGGGTTTTGCACTACTCTTTGACATAAGTTTATTCAATGCATTTTCAAAGTTTCCCCTTCTGGGGAAAATGGGTGACGAAGGGCCTGTTTCAGGCTTCTTGCTTGGCCTTTCCCTCGGTGTTCTCTGGATACCTTGCGTCGGACCAATTCTAGGCTCGATTCTTACCATGGTAGCTTTAAAAGGGAATACTATTACAGGAGCCCTTACCCTTTCAGTTTATTCGCTTGGATTTGCGGTACCAATGCTCTTACTTGCGTACTCAGCCTACTTTTCCTCTTCAAAAATCCGGCTTATTTCAAAGTGGGATGTAGTCTTCAAAAAAGGAGCGGGAACAATACTGGTACTCTTCGGGCTTTATATGATCTATCAGAATCATTATCAATGGTTTGTTTAAATAAGTCCAGATACAGAATATTTGAAATACCAGGGATAGACACTTTGAAATACCAGGGATAAACATCAGAAAGCGTTGGTCTATGCTCCTAAAGGCGCAGAGTTTAAACAGAATTAAGAGAGTAGTAAACCTAACTTAAAAAAGCAGTAAGTCAAATCCCAATTTCTTGGGAAAGAAAAATAAGAAGGATTTATCAGGTCCTGAGGATCAATCTATTGAGTAGAAATACCTGTGCAACAAGTTGCTTTCTTTACTCTCAGGACTCTCAAAATCCCTCAAAATAAAACTTCACATATTTATTTTTCCATGCTCATAAGGCAGACTTGAAGTTAGACAAACTTGCATAGGAACGTTCTTTTGTTTTAATTTATTCATAAATCAAATTTAAAGCTTATAGCTGTTTATTTAAGTTCAAATCTCCCTTTTTTAAGTTATAATAAGAATAATACTAAAGTACAAAAACACACAAAAAATTATTTTTAAAACTTAATGTATAAATCGAAAAAATAAAAAAGTCCCTCAACAAAAAAAGCACTGGAAAATAAACGGTTAACTGAAAGAACACTGAAAACAAAAAGCTGGATAAAAATTAAAATAAAAAACTAAAGAAAGTGTTGTTTTTTAACTTTATCTCTCGTCTTCACTTTCTCTTGCGATTGCAACAAGCTCATTTACGCATGCAACTGCCATTGGGGTTCCGCCCCTTGTCCCGACACAACTAATAGAGGGTACAGGAATTTTCAGGTTTCGGACTATTTCCTTAGATTCAGCTGCATTTACAAATCCTACCGGAAGCCCGATAATAAGTGCTGGTCTCACACCCTTTTCGATAAGTTTGCAGACCATAATAAGGGCAGAAGGTGCATTTCCGATTGCAATAATACTCCCATCGAGCTTCTCTCTGGCAGCGAGGAAGCCGGCTGATGTACGCGTAATTCCGTACCTGTTAGCAATTTCAGCATTCGGGTCTTCATCAAGCACGCAAATAATTTCAGATTTGTGTCCTGCCTTTGTAATTCCGGATTTTACCATATTGATATCCACGAAAATCGGGGCACCCTTTTTAATCGCTTCCACGCCTGCAGGGATGGGGTCATGCATGAAACGCATGATATCTGCCACGGAAAGATCTCCTGTAGCAATAACACAGCGCTGGCGGAAGCGGTCTTCGGGAGTTTTGTTGCCGATGAGTTCCTGGATCATTGTCCGGCTTTTCATATAGATGGCTTTTGCTTCTTCTGTTCTTGCCCCTGAGTCCTTACAAATGCTTACAAGTTCGGGATTCACATCAACCGTAAGCTCGGTAAGTTCTTCAAGATTATCGAATTTTCCTACCTTTTCATTAGCATTCTCTTCAGTAGTCATACTTTTTCTGATACCCCCTGGGAGTAATTATAAAATCCTTCTTTTGAGATCTCCATATCCTGGAATCCCCGTTTCCAATAAGGATCGTGGTGCTCATGTCTACCCAATCTTCGTATTCCATAACTTTTCCAAGAGTGGTTACGATTCTATCCTCACCATCTCCTCTCAGAGCATTTTTCACAAGTCCCACAGGCACGGAATCAGCCTTGTACTGACGGATAATTTTGATAGCTCTTGAAAAGTTGGATTGTCTCTTACGGCTTTTCGGGTTGTAGAGAGCCATTACAAAATCAGCTTCTGCAGCGTGATTAAGCCGTTTTTCAATCACATCCCATGGAGTCAGGAGGTCGCTGAGGCTGATTACTGCAAAGTCTGTTACAACAGGTGCGCCTAGCATACTTGCACCGGCTAAAATTGCTGTGACTCCAGGAAGAATCTCTATATCAACTTCAAGATCTTGATGTTCAGCAACTTCAAGCACGATGCCTGCCATACCGTATACATTGGTATCACCGCCACTGACCATGGCAACATTTGCAACTTTTGCAAGCTCCACCGCTTTTCTTGCTCTGTCTACCTCTTTACCCATATAGCTGCGGATTACTTCCTGGGTTCCGAGGAGGCTTGCTATCTGATCCAGGTAAGTACCGTTTCCGAGTACATAATCGGCATTAAGGATTACATCTCTGGCTCTGAGCGTCATTTGTTCTACAGACCCTGGTCCGATCCCTACGATGTAAAGTTTTCCTTTAGTTGCCTTATCTTGCGATTGCGATTGTGACTCTGCCATAGATTTTCTTCCTGCAAATCAATTGTTTTTCTTCAGAAAGGGCCAGAGCTGCAGGTTCTGCAACTCCTTTTAATCCAAACCGGGAAGCCTGGGATGCTGAAGGAGGATTGTAGCTGTTCAACACGTCATCCGGCAAAAAGTCCACCGGAATGCCGAGCGTCTCTCCCGCTTCCAGAAGCCCTTGTTCGTTTTCCTTAAGTTTCGCAGAAGCAAAAGCTGTAATTTCTCCCAGGCTCAGGCCGCACTCATCGAGAGCCTGTTTTACGGCTTCAATGACCTCTTCTTTCGTAATGCCCCTGCGAGTTCCTATTCCTACAATCATTTATTATCGTCTCTGATTCTTAAAGAGTTCCTGTGCAGGTTAATTTACTTAAGTGCAGATTGGTTAATTTACAGCTCAATTACTGTTTACTTTTATTGTTGTTTTTGACTTCTGCATTCTTATGCTGTTTTCTTATCAGTACGGATACATCTTCATCTACGACAACAATTCGGGGCCCTTTAACCTCAAGAACCTCTATTTCCTGATCTAAGAGGGCACAGTTTACAGCTACAGTAGATTCTTTGTTGAAAATTTCGCAGCCTAACCTATCAGCAATGCCCTCTACTGAAGGTTTGCCATGAACCTCTGTCGCCGTTGTAAGCACAGGAACTGCTCCAAGTTCAGAAAGCTTGCGGGCAATTTCATTTGCACCGTGGTGGCCCCCCAGCAAGGGAATTGCGAAATTCAGGTTTGAATCAACCACGACCACGGCAGGATCAGACCACTTATTCTCTAGAAGTGGAGCAATATCCCTTACCACAATGCCCGTGGCAAATACCGCAACTATTGCCCCATAGCTTTTAAAAGCCTTTTCAAATATGCTCTTCTCGTAAAGAAGCATATCTGCGTTCAGGTGTTCTGCTATTCTTGCCGCAATCTCCCTATTTCGTTCAAAAGTGATTACAACGGTTCCTGGGCTACTCCGTATAAGTAGGACCTCCTGTAATTTTTAGGGTCAACAACCCCACCGATAATTATCATTGCTGAACGTTTAATCCCTGCATCCTGTACCTTGTCTGCGATATCTTCCACAGTTCCGGTGATGATTTCTTCGTCCTCCCAGGACGCATGAAACACTACTGCAACAGGTGTATCCTTCGGGCAGCGGACTTTTTCCATAATTTCCCTTATTTTTTGCGTACCAAGGAAAATTGCCATAGTAGTATTGTAGGCGGAAAGCTCGGGGATAAGGTCTTTTTCAAGAGTTTTTCCTGCAGGGCGGGTAATAATTAGAGTATCTGAAACGCCGTTAAGAGTCAGCTGTGTGCCAAGAGCGGCAGCGCTTGCAAAAATCGAGGAAACCCCTGCAACTCTTTCGACTTCGATATCGTGTTTCCTGAGCTCTTCCATCTGCTCTATGACGGAACCGTAAAGAGATGGATCTCCGCTGTGAAGGCGAACAACGAATTTCCCTGCGTCTACAGCGTCTGCAATTATTTTGGTGGTTTCTTCGAGGGTTAACCCATAACTATCCACTGTTTCTCCATGCGTATAATTAAGAACCTCTGGGTTTACTAGAGAGCCAGCATACATCACAAGGTCGGCTTTTTCAAGCATTTCACGCCCAAGTACGGTAATGAGTTTCGGGTTCCCTGGGCCTGCTCCCACAAAATATACTTTCCTTTCCATCTGACCATTCCCTTTGCTTTCGTGTTTTATTTCAAAATTATGTAAGTTGCATGAATTTATGTAAGTTACACGAATTTATGTAAGTTGCACGAATTTATGTAAGTTTGAATATTACATCGGTCACTTTCACTTCTTTCCGTAAATGATACTGAAGTAGTTTCCCTTTTCCGGAATTTCTTCTTTATTTCGGATTATAAGCTCTTTGTCCGAAAAGAGCTTTTCTGCAAAGATAAACTCCGTATATCCTTCAGTTTCAAGTTGTTTAACTATGGACTTCGGTTGCGTAGCCTTCAAGCGAATCTTATGTCCGATTTCAGAACCGTCGCTGACTTCAAAAGAGCTTTCAACCGCAACATCGGTCTTGGCAGCAAAGGATGTGATTGAACTTATCCCAGGCACAGTTGCAAGTTCGACATCCGGATAGTGCTTGCGCATTACCTTTTTGAGATGGGAAAACGTAGAGAAAAAGTTTGGGTCGCCTATAAGCCCGAAAGCTACAGTGCCTCTTCTTGCCTCTTCTGCCACCCTGTCAGCATTTTCCTTCCAGAGAGAATTAAGAACCTCAATATCCCTTATCATGGGAAACTCAAGGATTTCAGCATCTGCGTAAGGAGCCACAAGATCTTTTGCCAGGCGGCCTGGTACATACACCTTATCGCTGTTTTTCAAAACATCCACTGCTTTGAGGGTCAGAAGTTCAGGGTCTCCGGGACCAAGTCCTACTCCAATTAACATGCTATCGCTCCATTAGTTATAAAAATAAATGTAAAGAAGATTTAAAATTATAAGACAATTTTCAGTTTTGTTTTTTTCCAACAATGATGTATACCGGGTTTTCGGGTTTGAACATTGTTTCTCCGGCAATTGGTGCACTTCTCGAAACTGAAATATGAACTACTTCATCAAAAATTCCAAGTTTTTTCATTGCCTCAATTGTTCTGACAACCGTTTCTATTCGGACTGCGTTTACCACAATACTTCTGGCTTTCTTCTTTACAAGGGTCTCAAGCACGGAACCAATATTTTTTGTTCCTCCGACAAAAGCACAGTCAATAAAATCAGTAAAACTTTCCGAATTCAGGAGATCCGAGGCTTCGCCAGCTAAAATACGGGCATTTTTTATATTGAAATTTTTGAAATTCATTTCAGTGGCTCTCAGAGCCTCGTTTCGGGCATCTATCGCATAGATAGTGAGTTTTCGGGCAAGTTTTGCGGCTTCAATCGATACCGATCCCGTACCACAGCCTACATCTGCAAACCGATCTCCGTCCCGCAATCCGAGTTTGGAAAGGGACACAGCAATGATTTCAGGTTTTGTCGGACCGCCGCTAACGCTTACTATTTCGGACATGTTTACCTCGAGATAAAATAAAGTAAATATATCAAATGTAACTAAATATATGACTATATAATTTTTAATTTTATTTAATACCCGACTTATTAATCAGAGCTGGAAAATGTGTATTGTTCAGAGACAATTACAGATATACACAAACATAATTAAGTCAAGTTTATAGCTAAACCAGATTTATAATTTAATCATATTTTTCAGATATAATTTAATCATATTTTTCAGATATAATTTAATCATACTTTTCAGATCAGCTCGAATATAAATATAATTTGTTGTAGATATACCTTATTACCGGTAAGAAGGGCAAGATAGGAAAGTAAACTTTCATGAAGCTATAACAAAGCAGATACAACTTCTGAAAGATAAATTTTGGACAAACCTTATACATCAATTCTAAGTAGCCTTTTTCATGAAGTCTCCAGGGATTTTACAGAAGAAAAATAAGTAGTATCTCCTATCACTCCTGGTAAATTAAATAGTATAGGTACTATAAATAATATAAATATGAATAGGAAAACACATTAAGTATTTTAAAAGAAAGAGATTTTAATTATAACGACATATACTTAAGTATAGGATATAAGATAAGATATAAATCTCAGCATAGAATGTAAGATGCTGTTTTGAAGAACAGTGGTAAGTGCTCCCCTAAAGAGTGTTTTTTAAACAAGAAGCTAGAGTTCTTAGGTTGAATATAACTTATTTTCTGACCTGTATACCTGAAATATATCTTTTTCACAGGAAGATCTTTGCAGTGAAAGCCCGCTCTATCGATACAGGTTCCTGCCACTTGAAATAAAGGAGGAAAAGTAATGAAAGTTTACGAATCATATGAAGATCTACCCAAACTAAAGCTGCCCTCTGGAAACGATGTGTACATAAGTGACAGCACTATCCGTGATGGTTCCCAGATGCCAGGAATCGTCCTGAGCAGAGAGCACAAGCTCCAGATCTATGAGTATCTGCACGAGATAGGAATCGAAAAACTCGAGGCCTTCGTATTCAATAAGAGGGATAGAGATGCTGTAGATCTAATGCTTGATATCGGGTATGAGTTTCCTGAAATCACAGGCTGGGCAAGAGCTTCAAGAGCTGATATAGACAAAATTCTCGAAGTTGATGGACTGAAAGAAACAGGAATCCTGATGTCTGTGTCGGATACGCATATTTTCTCCAAAATGAAACTTTCAGGCAGGGAAGAAGCCGAAGAGAAATATCTGGATGCTCTTCAGTATGCAGTCGACCATGGACTTCGCACACGGGCTCACCTTGAGGATATGACAAGAGCAGACAATTATGGCTTTGTTTTCCCGCTAGTTGAAAAAATTATCGAGATCGATCCTGACTGTATTATCCGGGTCTGTGATACTGTAGGATACGGGATGCCCTTCGTTAGTGTCGATGAGCCTTATGGAATCCCGAAAATTGTGCAGCACCTCAAAAAAGAAATCGGGGTAAAAAATATAGAAACCCATATTCATGACGATTACGGGTTTGGGTCAGCAAGTTCTATTGCAGGTTTCTGGCACGGAGCTAACTGGACAAGTGTAACTTTCCTGGGTATCGGAGAACGAGCAGGAAATAGCGAGATGGAAAAAATCCTGCTATTCCTGAAAGATAGGGTAGAAGGTTTTGAAAAATATAACCTTGAACCAGTTACTCGCTTTGCAAGATTCATGGAAAAAGAACTGGGATTGCGGGTTCCCAGGAACAAAGCCGTGGTCGGGAAAAATATTTTTGCTCACGAATCTGGAATACATGCCGCAGGCGTTCTTAAAAATCCCTTTAACTATGAACCTTACCCTCCAGAACTGGTAGGGGGAAAGCGGCTCCTGCTTATAGGTGACTCTTCTGGTCTGGAAGTTATCCGTTATAAAATTCAGGAGACCTTAAATGACCTTCTTGATGTTGAAACCATTGTGGAAAAAGACGACCCCAGACTTCTGAAAATCCAGAAAGAAATTCAGAAACTCTATGATGATGAAGAAAGAATTTCCTGCATATCTGATGAAGAGCTCTTTGATTATGTCGAAAAATACTTCCTATACCAACCGATCTGCGGCTCGGGACGTGCAGGTCGAGGTAAATTAAACAACGAAGAAAAGATAACCGATTCTGAAGACGAAAAATTGAAGGAATGAAAGGTATTTCCTTCAGTACCTTCTTATTTGAGAATTTCTGCCGTATACTTTGCAATCTCGCCAGCCATCTGACTGAGTTTTGCATTGCCTCCGAGATCGTAAGTTACATACTTACCTTCGGAAATTACGCGTTTTGTAGCTTTAAATATCGCTTCGGATTTTTCCTTTTCGCCAAGGTAATCAAGCATCCATGCTCCTGCAAGTACAGTTGCCACAGGGTTAACCTTGTCCTGGCCTGCATACTTTGGAGCTGACCCGTGAGCAGGTTCAAACATTGCAAAAGAATCCCCTATATTGGCAGAGTAGATTAACCCAATACTGCCTACCAGGGCCGAGCATTCTTCACTGATTACGTCCATAAAGAGGTTTGTAGAAAGAAGAACCTTTTTATTGAATATCTGCGGGTTCTTTATCAGTTGCTGGGCAATATTGTCAATATGATAGGGCCAGATTTCGATACCTGGATAATTCTTCCCAACCTTTTCTACCTCTTCTAAGAAAGAGCCGCAGGTCAGTTTCAGAATATTGCTCTTATGGATGGGCACAACAGCGTCATAGCCTCTTCTCTTTGCTTCCTCGAAAGCATAGCTGGCAATCTTGTGGGATGCAGTGCGTGTGATTTTACGGATTGCAATTGAAACGTCATCTGTAAGCTGGATTTCTTCTCCAATATAAAGGCCTTCTGTGCCCTCGCGCACACAAACCATTTCCACATCTCCAAGAGGAGCACTTGAATTGGGGAAAGTCTTGATTGGTCTGACATTTGCATAAAGATTATACTTACTCCTTATAGATACAGCCACACTTCTTGGGGAACCTATCCCTCCTGGTGTGGTTGTCGGTCCTTTAAAACAGGCATCTGAACTGTCAAGGATGTCCCAGGTCTCATCTGGAATAAGGGAATTGCCTCCGTGCTTTTCCCACCAGCCGGCTCCTGCTTCACACATCACAAATTCAACGTCTGTGCCAGCGGCTTCTGTTACTTTAAGCATTGCGTCTACAAGTTCGGGGCCTACCCCGTCACCTTTGATTACTGCTGCGGTTTTACTCATAATTATCACCAGATCTTAGGGTTCGTATTTAAAGAACCGTAGCGACTGAAAAGCTAAAAAAGGGGAACTTTTCAAAGTTCTTTATAAATAATTGAATCTTCCAGCGTACTCAACGTAAGGCTATATATTTCAAGTTTTGGGTAATTAATAATATGCTGAGCAATATCTAACATGTCGCGCAATTTCTAACATGTTGAGCAATCTCTAATGCGAAGCTGGGTCCTATATATAAATACCTGCGCACATTTCTAAAAATAAAATTAAGATTTTCAGAAAATTCTATTCCCGACTTACCCGGAACTTCATACCTTTGAGGGATGAAAATGCCTGCAAAAATACCTATTACCGATAATCATATGCATATCGACCCTAGAGTTCGGGGACTCGAAGCAGTAAAGGATTTCAAGAACTCTGGAGGAACTCATATAATTCTGGTCACCAAACCTAGCTGGTCGCTTGGAATAATGGTCAAAAAACCTGAAGACTACATTCAAGTTTTTGACGAAACTATAAAAATAGCGTCAAAAATCAGGGAGATGGAAGTTGGAGCTTTTCCTGTACTGGGAGTCCATCCGGCAGAAATCTCAAGGCTTACCGAGTATATGGAACTGAAGAAAGCTACAGAAATCATGAAGAAAGGGCTCGAACTTGCCTCTGGATATGTTGAAAAGGGGCTTGCCGTAGGAATTAAGTCAGGGCGTCCTCATTACCCTGTGTCTGCGGAAGTCTGGGCGGCTTCGAACGAGGTTATGGAGTATGCTTTTTCCCTGGGAAAAGAACAGGATTGTGCGGTCCAGCTTCATACTGAAAGTGTGGGAGAGCCTGAACTTCAGGATATAGCAGAGAGGGCTAGAAAAACAGGAATTAAAATGTACAAAGTTGTCAAACATTATGCTCCACCTCTGGTAAAAACCTGTGAGAAACTTGGGCTTTTTCCAGGAGTGATTTCGTTAAAAGGAGCAATTGAACAAGCGATTGAGGAAGGTACACGGTTCATGATGGAAACTGATTACATTGATGACTCTGACAGGCCAGGTGCAGTACTCGGCCCGAAAACAGTTCCAAGAAGAACCAAAAAGCTGATGGAAATGTATGGGGAAGAACCTTTCTGGGCTATTCATAAAGAAAATCCTGAAAAGGTCTATGAAATTGAAATTGAGATTTAAAGCAAAGAAAAGGCTTAAAACAAAAAAGGCCTGAAACCATAAAAAGCACATATAAACAGAGGGGATTAAAAAAATGTATTCATATGGGACCCTCTGTCGTTTCCGGAAGGAGAAACTGCCAGAAATTAGGTGTTATTGCCGGAACAGAGCCGGCAGTTTAAATACTTTTCTTCCTCTACTTTGAGATTTACTTCTCTTTATCTGCTTTGAGATTTACTTCTCTTTATCTGCTTTGAGATTTACTTTCTTTTTATTTTCACTATATCTCCGAGAGTCATATCTTTCTTCAGGTGAGATACTTCCTGTCCTGACTCCTCCACACGTTCCGTAAGTTTAATGTCAAGAGCGTGTTCGAGTTTCTTTCGGACGGAATCCTCTGGAACGATTTCGCTGCGTTCTATCTTTTTGATTAAAGATACTTTTTCTTTGATGTTTTCAGCCAGGTCTTCCTGAGACCAGCCTTTTGCTTCTCTTGCTTCCCGGATAATCTGATCATAGTTGTCCAGGAGTTCGTCTTTCAAAATATCGAAAAAATCCTTTTTTGGCCTATTTCCAGTTCGTGTTACCTTTCGAACCACCGGAGAGACTTTTCTTGACACGGGAGTTCGCTTATCAACGGGTTTACCGTAAGGAGCACATTTTTGGCAGACCTGGAGCTCACTGTTATCAATTGTAATGCATATAGGCTTTCCGCGGATCTCTGCACCACATATTTCGCACTGCATATTGATCACTTCGAAAACGCTATATACGGTATGAACTTAAATATTATTCGGAGCTCCATGACGGAAAGTACCAAAAGTAAGGATGAAAGCATGCGCAGTCACCTTGGTAAGCCCGGACCTGTGTATGACGGAATCGAGCCTGGAGAGCTGGGGGAAGTGACTGAAAGCGTCCAGGACCGAATGAGGCAACTTGAAAGCCGAAACAGTTATCTGGAAGAGCAGTGCAGCCAGATCGAATCCGAAAAACGTTATCTGGAAAACCAAAAGATAAAGTATGAACGAGAGATACGAAAGCTGCAGTCTGAACTCGATCGGATGAAGACCTCTCCGCTCATCATTGGTACGGTCATTGATGTAATTAAGAATGATAGGATTATTGTCCGAAGCAGTAACGGACCTCAGTTTCTGGTTAATGTCTCACAGTATATCGATGAGAAAAAACTGCTGCCAGGGGCAAAGGTTGCCCTGAATCAGCATACGCTTGCTATTGCCGAGGTTATTCCTTCTACGGAAGAACCTTTTGTTGCTGCAATGGAAGTCCTCGAAAGCGTAGAAGTGGACTATGACCAGATCGGCGGTCTCGATGAACAAATACAGGAACTTCAGGAAGCTGTCGAACTTCCTCTCATTGAACCGGAACGCTTTGCTCGGATAGGTATCGATCCTCCGAAGGGAGTTCTTCTTTATGGACTTCCGGGAACAGGCAAAACTCTGCTTGCGAAAGCTGTGGCTCACAGAACCAATGCAACCTTTATCAGAGTTGTAGGCTCTGAACTCGTGCAAAAATACATTGGGGACGGTTCCAAACTCGTAAGAGAAATCTTTGAGATGGCCCGGAAAAAGGCCCCGAGTATTATTTTCATTGATGAGCTGGACTCAATTGCTGCAAGGCGTTTGAATGAAACGACGGGAGCAGACCGCGAGGTTCAGAGGACACTTATGCAACTGCTAGCAGAGATGGATGGCTTTGATAAACGAAAAAATATCAGGATTATTGCAGCAACAAACCGTCCTGATGTCCTTGACCCGGCAATTCTCAGGCCAGGTCGATTTGACAGGCTTGTCCATGTCCCCATGCCCGGAGTAGAGGCCAGAGGAAAGATTCTCGAAATCCACTGTGAAAAAATGACTCTTGCAGGAGATATTGACTTTAAGAGGCTTGCAAAAGCTACCGAAGGAATGAGTGGAGCGGATCTGAAGGCAATCGCCACTGAAGCAGGTATGTTTGCGGTCAGGAAAGACAAAGAACTGATTGAGATGGACGATTTCCTAGAAGCAGTGGGTAAAGTCTCTATGGCTGCGGATACGCAGAAAATGATGCCTGCCAGTCTTCCTGAAACCATGTTCGTGTAAAAAAGTTTCCGGTAAACCGAATAGAAAGCCCTCTAGGGGCTCATTTCTATCTTTGGCTTATTTTTACTTTAGCTTGAGAGGAAGGGTGTTTTACCGGAAAATTGAAAATTTTTCTGGAAAGGATTTTTATTCGAAAATCTGAAGGAAAATCGACAAACTATTTTTGTAATCCATACATAAGAAGTACCCGTGAATACAGATTTTCATATCAAGCCCGAAATTCGAATTTTAGGCATAGACGATTCTGCGCTCCTCAATGAAAAAGTGATGATAGTTGGAGCTGTTTTTCGGGGAGGAGATTGGATTGACGGGGTCCTTCGCTCAGAAATCACAAAGGACGGGCTTGATGCTACTGAAGTTATCTGTAACATGGTAAAGAAGAGTAAACATTATGGCCAGATAAGAACGGTTATTCTTGATGGAATCACTTATGGAGGCTTTAATGTTGTCGATATACAGATGCTTTACAGGGAAACCGGAATTCCTGTAGTTGTGGTTATGCGGTCCTATCCGAATTTCGAGAAAATAAAATCCGCTCTCAAATACTTCCCGGATGGAGAGGAACGGTGGACGATAATAAAGCGGGCCGGAAAAATAGAAAGAATTCTAGGTGAAAAGAGTTCTATTTATATCCAGAGAGCAGGCATAGGTATAGAGACTGTTAAAAAGATTATCCGACTTACTTCGATAAGAAGCAATATCCCTGAGCCTTTAAGGGTTGCCCACCTTATTGCGACAGGTATTATCCTGGGAGAATCCAGAGGAAAAGCGTAATTGTTTTTAATCAAACAGAAAGGTAAAAATACATGGAAGGCTTCAGAAAAATAAAATAATAAAAAATAAACATTTTAGTCCAAGAAATTTAATAAGATTTCAAACAATTTTCAAAATTTAAAATTGTTAAATAAAATTCCAAAACATTAAATAAAATTTGAAATTATTAAACAATTCTATACTATTATAATAAATTCCAAAACATTAACGAAAATTTAAAATTATTAAAAAAAATTCTAAACTATTAAAGAACACTCCAAATTATGGCAAAACAGGATCCTAATAACTGTGGGGGAAATGCCTGAGGCTAAATAGGAAAGTAGAAGAGTTTAATTAAATTATTAAACAAATACATTATAAGTTTAAAGACTTGAACAGGAAAACTATTAAATTGGAAACTGTATATGTGATGGATAAAATACACATGTTCCCTCTAAAAATACATTTATTTTTTAATACCAGTCATTAAAATTACCCCATAGGATGGAGGAAAACAGTATCATGAGATCCATTGTGGAAGAAGCCCTTGCTCGATCTGCCCAGGAAGGACGTGCCGGGCAGAGTGAGTACTCAAATTTAGATTACTCTGACGTAGTAGACTCAGATGTAGATGCTGAACTCGAAGAGATCCTCAGAAGCCTTAAAACAACTATCAAAGTGATAGGATGCGGAGGCGGCGGCTCGAACAGCATCCAGCGTATGATGGGAGAAGGAATACAGGGAGCTGACCTTGTTGCCTTGAATACCGATGCTCAGCACCTTCTTCATATACGCTCCGGCAAAAAGATTCTTATTGGGAAAAAGAAAACCCGCGGACTTGGAGCCGGAAGTCTCCCCCAGATCGGAGAAGATGCTGCAATCGAAAGTATCGACGAAATTAACAGCGTTGTCGAAGGCTCTGACATGGTCTTTATTACCGCAGGACTTGGAGGAGGAACCGGCACAGGATCAGCACCTATAGTAGCTGAGGCTGCCAGAGACGCAGGAGCCCTTACGATCGCAGTCGTCACCCTGCCTTTCAGTGTGGAAGGTCATGTTCGCAGAACCAACGCAGAAGCCGGTCTTGAACGCCTTAGAGATGTCGCAGACACGGTAATAGTGGTTCCCAACGACAAGCTGATCGAAGTAGTTCCAAGGCTTCCGCTTCAGGCTGCTTTCAAAGTATCAGACGAAGTTCTTATGAGAGCCGTAAAGGGTATCACCGAACTGATCACAAAACCCGGACTTGTAAACCTCGATTTTGCCGATATCCGAACTGTTATGCAGAATGGGGGCGTTGCAATGATAGGGCTTGGAGAGTCCGACGGAGAAAACAAAGCTGTCGAATCCGTACAGAAAGCTTTGCGCAGCCCGCTTCTTGATGTGGATATCTCAGGTGCAACTTCTGCTCTTGTTAATGTGGTTGGAGGTCCTGACATGACAATTTCTGAAGCTGAATCTGTGGTTCAGGAAGTTTACAACAGGATAGACGCAAACGCCCGTTTGATCTGGGGCGCACAGGTTGACCCTGACCTCGAACAAACCGTACGTACTATGATTGTGGTTACAGGAGTAACATCCGCTCAGATTTATGGTCACGGAAACGACAAGGATATCGCCTTTAAATATGGAATTGATTTTGTAGAGTGATCATACCAGAGATAAAATGGATTAAAATCTTCGGTTGGAGAAAATACTGTTTTCCTCTCTTTAAAATAAAAATAAGGGATAGGAATAAAAACCAATCGAAAACTATTTTTATGGTAAATGCTGTATGGTGCCGATACAATTCGGCATCAAAAAAGAAATATTTCTACTGGCACGATTAAAGCTTTGGAACAAATATAAATCCAGCATCGGAATCTTTTGATGTTTTAAAAGCGTGGCAGTGATATCTTCATATAATAGGAATTAATAATATAAACCGCCCGTTCCTTCCTTAATATAAATCCGGAAATTCTAGATGTCAGAAAAGCGAATAAGAAAAGCGAATTTCGGGAATGGAAAACCCATAGGAAGAACTCTAGGCAAAAATTAAAGAATGATAAATTGAATAAAGAAAACCTGGATGTGAATTGATGGTAGAATCCACGTTTGAACCGAAAATAACTGCACAAAGCGTTGGTCAGGTAATCCGGGCATACCTGAGAGTCCTGAAACTTACTAGAAAACCGTCCAGGGAAGAGTTCTTGACCATTGCCAAAGTTGCAGGTGTTGGCATTCTGGCTGTGGGAGCAATAGGATTTATAATATACGTACTGTTGACAATGTTGCCCCAGTGGGTGGCCAAATGAGTGAGGATTCTCAGATATTTGTAATCAAAACTACAGCAAACCAAGAAAGATCGGTTGCAACAGCCCTTGCCAGAGTTTCGAAAAAGGAGAAGCTGGATATAAGGGCAATTCTGGCTCCTGATGAGCTAAAAGGATATGTCCTGGTCGAGGCTCCTAAACCCGGAATTATAGAACTGGCAATTCAGACTATTCCCCATGCAAGGGCTCTTGTGAAAGGGAGCTCTTCAATTGCTGAAATTGAGCATTTCCTTAAACCCAAACCAACAGTAACAGGGATCAAGGAAGGGGCTATAATTGAGGTCACTTCAGGACCCTTTAAAGGCGAGAAAGCCCGTGTTAAAAGGGTTGATGAAGGGCATGAGGAAATTACTGTGGAACTGTTCGATGCTGTGGTTCCGATTCCCATCACGATTCGTGGCGATACTGTAAGGATACTGAAAAAAGAAACTGAGTGAAGTCACAGCGAGATGGAAAAATACCTAAAATTCCAGCTTATTAATAAATAAAATCACCAGTACTTAAAGTGGATCTAAACAGATCTACAAATATTATACTTAAAAACCGGTGAGACTCAGATGACAAGTATTGTTGAAGCACTTGTCCCCGGAGGAAAAGCAAATCCTGGACCACCTTTAGGTCCGGCGCTTGGTCCGCTTGGGGTCAACATAAAAGAAGTTGTCGAAAAAATCAACGAAAAAACCAGGGACTATAATGGTATGCAGGTTCCTGTAAAAGTAATTGTTGACGACAAGAAAAATGTCGAGATCGAAGTAGGCACTCCACCCACTGCATCCCTGATTATGAAAGAGTTAGGGATTCAAAAAGGGTCCGGAAATGCGGGAAGTGAAGTTGTTGGAAACATCAGCATTCCGCAGGTCGCAAAGATCGCCCGGATGAAAAAGGAAGACGTACTTTCCTATGATCTCAGGGCAACAATGAAAGAGGTAATGGGTACCTGTGTCCCTATGGGCGTGACTGTAGAGGGAGCTAAGGCTAGAGACAGCCAGAAGGCACTTGATCAGGGCAAGTTCGATGATTTGCTTGCTGGTGAGGAGTGGTAAACCTTCTCATCCCTTTACTACTTAATCCGGAATTTCGTCATCACCAATAGTTTTAAATTGGATAGCACTAATAGCTCAAGAACCTTGCATGTCATTGCAGTATATAAAAAAGACAGTTACTAGTGGCTTATCGTTAAGAATAACAGAATATCCGGATTAATGGGAAAGCCCTAAGACCAACCGTAGTAAGCCGAAAAGGCTGCTTGAACATGTAAGTTCAAACACTACGGGGAGGAACAAGATGGCAGAAAAAAGTATACTGGAAGCTGTCAAGAAAGTACTTGAAGAATCGCCAAAACGCAATTTCTCTGAAAGCGTAGATCTGGCTATTAACTTGAAGAATCTTGACATGAACCAACCAAGTAACAGAGTCGATGAAGAAGTAATTCTTCCTCACGGGCTCGGAAAAGAACTGAAGATCGGTGTTTTTGCAAAAGGTGATGTGGGCCTCAGAGCAAAGGCTGCCGGTGCTGCGTATGTTATTTCTGATGTTGAGCTCGATGAACTGGCGGCTGATAAAACCCGAGCCAGGACTCTTGCAAACGAATATGACCTTTTTATTGCAGAAACCCAGTTTATGCCAACAATTGGTAAGAACCTGGGTATTGTTCTTGGACCCAGAGGAAAAATGCCTATCCCGCTTTTACCTAACAAAGACATAGGCGAACTTATCCAGAGCAAGCAAAATGCAATCAGATTGAGGTCAAAAGACAAGCTCACTTTCCATGTGCCTGTCGGCCGAAGGAACATGAGTCCCGAGGATCTTGCCGAAAACATTGAGACTATAGTGTCCAGGCTGGAGCGTGTCCTGGATAAAGGCAGGCACAACCTGAGAACAGTCTATGTCACGACAACTATGGGAAAATCCGAAAGGGTGGTGTAAATGGCAGAGGAGAAGCATCACACGGAGCGCGTCCCAGAGTGGAAAAAGGATGAGGTCGAGAATATAATAGAGCTCATTCAGTCCCATAAGGTCTTTGGAATGGTTGGAATCGAAGGCATTCTTGCAACCAAGATCCAGAAAATTCGTCGGGACCTTAAAGACGTTGCAGTGCTCAAGGTCTCAAGGAACTCCCTTACTGAGCGGGCTTTAAACCAGCTCGGAGAAAGTATTCCCGAGATGAATAAATACCTTGACAAGCAGACTGCTCTGGTATTTACTAACGAAAGTCCCTTCAAGCTTTATAAAGTACTAGAACAAACAAAAACTCCTTCTCCAATTAAAGGAGGCGCAATAGCTCCTGCAGACATTATTGTTCAGAAGGGGCCTACCAGTTTCCCACCTGGTCCTATTCTTGGAGAATTTCAGAGCGTAGGGATTCCCGCTTCAATAGACGCAGGGAAAGTTGCAATAAAGGAAACGAAGGTTGTCTGTAAAGCCGGCGAGGTAGTCCCGCAGAAACTCGCAACCATGCTTGCAAAGCTGGAGATATACCCTCTCATTGTAGGGCTGGACTTAAGAGCCGCCTATGACAATGGAGCAATTTACGAGCCGGAACTCCTTGCAATTGATGAAAGCCAGTACTTCTCTGACATTACCAGAGCAGCTCAGAGCGCTTTCAACCTCGCTGTCAACACTGCATACCCGACAAGCGCAACAATCGGCACCCTGCTGGCAAAAGCCTTTGCAGAGTCAAAGAACCTTGGTGTCAATGCTGTTGTGTTTGATTCTGGAGTCATGGATGCCTTACTGGCAAAAGCTCATGTCCAGATGACATCCGTTGCATCTGAAGCCGCAGACAAAGATGCAAATGCCGTGGATGACCAACTGAGGGAAGTTCTCGGAGCGGCCGCAAGCGCAGCAGCCGCAGTAGCCAAGGAACCCGAGAAGAAAGAAGAAGTAAAGGAAGAAGAGGAAGAAGAGGAAGAAGAGGAAGAAGACCACTCCGAAGAAGATGGAATGGCTGGTCTCGGTGCCCTTTTCGGATAAATAAATTTACGATAATTAAAACTTAGGTGATTAATGATGGAATATATATATGCAGCTCTCTTATTGCACAACGCTGGTAAAGCAATTACCGAAGACGCAATCACTGCCGTTCTCCAGGCAGCAGGTATCGAAGTTAACGAATCCAGGGTAAAGGCCCTTGTAGCAGCCCTTGAAGGCGTGGACATCGAAGAAGCAATTGCAAAGGCAGCATTCGCAGCTCCAGCAGCCGGCGCAGCAGCCCCTGCAGGCGCAGCAGCCCCTGCCGCAGAAGAAGCTCCTGCTGAAGAAGAGAAAGAAGAGGAAGAAGACCACTCTGAAGAAGACGGAATGGCCGGCCTCGGTGCTCTCTTCGGATAAACGCAAATAAAACTTTAATACCTACAGCTCGCCAATATGGCGAGCGCTCTTTTTTCAATAGAAATTTTAGCAGTAGTTTAATAACGTAGAATTAGCTGATTTTACTGTAGAATTCTTTATCTTTTCTAGTCGATTCTCTGTTATAATATCCAATTTGTTTGGATTATAAAACACAATCTGCTCAGGCTAAAAGCAATAATAGAGCTATATAGAGAGTCGATACCAAAACTCATATTATTACGAATCATTAAAATTTTTTGAGTCATTTTCTTAATCTAAAATAAGATTGATTCTCTAAAATCCAATATTCAAAGAAACTAATAAAGAGCTAATAAGGTATGTTTTTCAAAAGATTATAAGCTTAAATTTTGGAACTAACCCGTTATTTTTATTTATTGAATTGAACTTATACAGTAAAAAAAATTTATGTTTTGAAGTTAATACTGTCTCAAGTATATGTAAGATTTACGTATACTTTGGGAGATTTTTGAAATTAGTAATTTTTAACAGAAAATATGGGACCATCAGGGAGGAAGTAACCTCCAGCTTACAGTACACGTGCAAGGCCTCCAGAATGTGCACAACTGGCGGCTGAGAGTTGTAGATAGTGCAGCAGGAGACGAAGGATCAATAAACGAATTCTATGACCTGATAGGGTGAACAATTTTCACCCGATTTTTATATTTTATGGCGATGATTTAATGAGGATAAAAATCGCACTGGCATTGATGTCTGCTATCTTTATGTTTTACTGGGCCGCAGCCTTAATAATAAGTTGTATACTTTGGTCAATATCTGTCACAATACTTTCTTTCGGGGACTTGACAGAGTTATTGAGCATTATTTCATTTTTGGGTTCCGTTCTTTTTTTGGTGGAAGCAAGAAAAGTACTACCCAGATGGTATCTGGCAGTCCCGTTAAGCATCTCTCTATTTATACCGGTCATCGCAAGTTTTTGGATGAATTTTTTTAGTCTTCTTAGTGACCACATCGGCATCGCAGAAACACTCGTGATGCTATTTATGGCGTTACTGTCCCCGTTCTCGGCACTGGTCTTCTTATCTATGGATAGACATCCTGACTCGATGAATGCATATCTTGCAGTTTCATATGTGGCAAGTATGCTTTCGATGTTACTCCTTTTCTTCACGCTCAGTGGACTTTTACATGCACTTTCAAGAGGAGGGCCGACTTTTGATGCTGTTGTCGCTTTTCAGGCATTTTATTGGCTCTTTGTGATGCCGGTTATAGGAATATGTTTTTTAGTTAGAGCAATAACGTACAGGAATCATGGAAACGTTTTAAGTCCGGTAACTGTTAAGCCCACTCAAAATTAGTTATGAATAAATTAGCAGTTAACTCATTTTTTATTATTTACACAGAATTTTTCACACGATTCTTGGCAGATAACTTTGACTTAGCTTACTTTGATATCATATCTGATCACTCTCTATGTATTAAGTGGTTTACAAATTATCCGCGGGCTTCGGTTCATAAGTCCGTAAGTTAGATAGAGTCGAAAAAATATGTGTTACAAACTAGCTCTCCAAAAAAAGGTTATAATAGAAAAAATAATGAATAATAAGCAGTCTTATAGAAAAAAATAGATAAGAGATTTCTATGTCCCGATTTGATCCTATCCTGGCTTCAAGAGCGCTCTGGCAGATCCGAGTAAGAAAACGCCCTTTTGTCCTCTCTCACGGTGTAAATGCTAGCTGCAATATGCGCTGCAAGTTCTGTGAGTACTGGAAGAAAACTGGAGAAGAGCCACCTCGAGAAGATATTTTTAAATTGTTGGACGATGCTAGAAAATTCGGAATCGGTGTCTATAATGCCTGGACCGTAGAACCTCTACTCAGGCAGGATCTTCCCCAGATTATGGCGCATGCCAAAGGAATCGGGATGATCACTTCCATGGTCACGAATGGAAAATTGCTCTATGAAAGGGCTGAAGAACTGGTAGATGTAGACTACCTTTCGGTTTCAGTGGATGGAGTAGATAGTTATAAAGAGATCCGCAGGATGGATTTCGAAACTCTGCTGAAGGGATTAAAAAAAGCTATCAGGGTTAGAAAACTTCAGAAAAAGAAGAATCCCATCCTGATGAATTGCGTGCTCACAGGAAAAAACTTGGACGATATCGAGACTCTCATTTTGCTTGCAAAAAAGCTGGGAGTGAAAGTTTCCTTCGAGCCTGTTCACGAGTTCCCCGGAATCAGTGAGGAAATCTGGAACGATATCGGAATTCGTGACAAGGAAAAATTCCACTGTACAGTTGACCACATAATCGAGCTTAAGAAGCAGGGCTACCCGATAATCAATTCCGAAACCTACCTCAAAATGGTTAGGGACGGAAAAATGGATTACAAATGCAGGGCTAGTGGGGTTATTATAAATGTGACTCATGACGGCACTATGGAAACTTGTCGTGTGCACAACGAACCTCTTGGAAATGTGATATTGGACGGCTTTGAAAGCGTCTGGAAAAATTCGGAAGAACACAGAAAGGAAATTGTCAAAAATTGCAGTGGCTGCCTCTTTTTTGGATATACGGAAAACAGTTTGATGCAGAGTTTTAATCCTGAAGTTCTGATGCATTACGAGTGGATGTAACGCCCGAGTTCCGCTTCCCGAGTCCCGTCTCGGGAGGACGGTGCCCTTTTCGCTCGCTTCGTTCGCTCAAGAGGGCTGA
>NZ_LZPK01000179.1:0-2866 GCF_001729375.1 Methanosarcina sp. A14
TGATAGGCTGAATAGTTACGAAAAAAATAATAATTTGGTGAGCCTATCCAAAATTTAATTTAGAGCTGATCCCAAAACTCAAAATGATTTTTCTGAACCCCAGATCTACAATAAGTAATAGATTTTCTGATCACGAAAATAATTTTGAAATTTTACTAATTTGAGGATAAAATTAGTTTTGGGATGGACTCTTAATCTGATTATTACTGCTAACATTATAACTTCAAGATATGATCTTCTTTGATCTCATATCTTGGAAATGCTTTCTTGCTTTGACTTATAACCGAGCTCAATAGCGAAGTCTGCCATTTCAGAATACAAGAGCTTATCTTTATCAGATAAGTTATTGTAAAATTCATTTAGCAAAGTCTCCGCTGTAATTTCTTCCTCATATCTTGTAACTATATACAAGATTTTTAGGTCATGTCGAAAGCTCCTCAACAGATTTTGAATCATAACTTTGTAGCTATGATTGAAACCAGATTAAAGTAGTTTCCACCTTCAGCTTCCATCATTCCTATATCTCTACGAGCAAAGTCATTGTCACACATAAGCCAGTCTTTCCATGCTTCTTCAAAACAATTTAACTCTTTACACTCCTGAATATTTACCAGATCGGAAGTTTTCCATAAATTATGCCACCAGTCACAGGAGTAAAGATTCATATCATCAAACCAGTAAGGCTGTAGTTCTTCCGGAACTCCGTTTGTAAAATCCTTTTTCAATCCAGGAACTGCAACTGCAATTTGTCCTCCTTTTTTTACAAGCGGAGCAAAATGATTTTTCAGATAATCTTTTCAGCTCCGAAATAATTATAGGCATCTATACAGATAGCAGCATCAAAAAATTCATTTGCAAACGGCAAATCATGGGCTTCTGCGTGTATTGGTATTATTTTATCTTCCAATCCCATTGACTTAATTCTCTCATAGTTATCTGTTGCACTTATCCAGAGATCAGTGGCAAAAACTATAACATCATATTCTTTTGCCAGGAAGATTGAGGTCAGCCCTCTCCCACAGCCAAGGTCAAGTATTCTCATGTCTTTCTCAAGCTTCAGAGACTCGGACACTTCTTCAAAAATCTTTATTGAGTTTGGTCCCATCATGTTTTCTTTAACAAAATCAAAATCATATTTGTTACTTTTTGTAAACATCATCTTGACCACTTTTAGTTAATCTATCTCATATTATTTCATGGAGTTTGTTACTTGTTCTTCCATAGGTTCAATGTAACCTTTGTCACATATCGTTCTTTTATTTGAACGAATGTATTCAGTCAGCCTAGCCTTTAACTTAACAACTTCACTTTCATATGCTAGAACCTTTCATATGCTAGAACAGTAGTCTTAATATCATTCAGAAAGATAACCTTTTTACTCTACAATAAACTGAAAAGTAGTGAAAAGATGAATGAAAAATTACTTGCAAAAATTGGATTGAACAAGTATGAGAGTTCAGTTTACCTAACACTTCTAAAACAAGATTCTATGGAAGCAAGTAAATTATCACATGCATCGAAAGTCCCTATAGGAAAGATCTACGAGGTTCTCAAAGCCCTCAAAAATTATGAGCTTGTTGAAATCCAACCGTCTCGACCTCAGAGATACCGTGCAGTTGATCCCAAAAACGCATTTAAATTCATGTATAAAAGAAAAGAGGAAGAAACACTCAATGAGCTCAAAGTGCTCAAAGAAACATTTGATGAAATCGAAAGGGAACTTTGCAACGACAATTCACCACAAAATGTTGAAACTGTCTTCTGGCCTGACAGCTTTCATAATAATGAACTAAATGAAATGGTGACTTCATCTTTTGAGAAAATCGAGCATGAAATATGTGTTGTAATTCATATTAAATACAAGCCTGAAAGATCGGAGCTATATGATGCCTCAGTATCTACCTTTAGCAAAGCTTATTTGGGTTTAGTACAGCGTGGCATAAAAGTTAAAATTTTGGATCCGAGATCACAACTACTACCGTCATTAAAAGAGCTTATTGATGCAATAGAAGATCTGTCATTTAAACGTTATTTTAAGGATCTGTTGGAAGTAAGAATTTTAGAAACCGAATACAATTTTTCAATCATTGATTCCAAGATAACACTGCTCGATATTGAAGACCAGTTCAATATGAGTAGAAACCTCGGTATGACAAGAATATATGATGAATCATATGCAAAGCGATTCAAGACAAAATATGATGAACTTTGGGTAAAGGGTGAACTATTTTTTTGACCTGACTTTCAAACATATCCGTGAATTTCAATTTTTCTATTAGTTTTCGCCTCTTTTCTGAGATAAAACGCAAAATCGAAATCATAGACTTTTCTATTTTTTTGAGTCGTTCAAAGTTATATATTCATTGAAGCACTATTAATAAAAAAGGTTCAATTAGAATGTAATAAATGGTGAAATAAATGGTGAAATTAACTGATGAAATGAAGGAAGACTTTGCAAAGATGAAAATTTTCCCGTTTGCAACTGCATCTAAAGGTGGAGAACCAAATGTCATACCAATAGGTATGTGTGATCTACAGGAAGATGGAGAAACAATCTGGATCGCAGACAATTATTTCAATAAAACTCGCAACAACCTTGATGAAAACCCCAGGGGAGCGATCTATGTATGGGGTCCGGAGATCAAAGGCTGCTACCAGATAAAAGGAGATATTGAGATCAAGACCGAAGGGGCAGATTACGAGAAAATGTATAAAATGGTCAAGAGCAAAGGAGACAGGTTCCCTGCAAAAGCCCTTGCAGTTCTGAAAATTACTGATGTTTATGAGTGCAAACCCGGGACTGGGACCAAGCCAGGACAGAAACTGCTTTGATCCAGCTTAAAGCTTAATCCATAAGTTAGCTAAT
>NZ_LZPK01000180.1:0-3746 GCF_001729375.1 Methanosarcina sp. A14
TTGCCTTTGAAGGCAACGAGTAAAAGCATCATGAGAAGGAGCATTAGCTATGTCTGGATAACATCTAGCAGCTTCAGTACAGCTAAAAACGTTAGAAGCCGCAATGAGAAAATTAATGTAGGCAATGTCGGTACACTTAGGTGGATTTATGTCCATAACTCCGTACGTTTTTAGAGAAACACTAAGCCATAAGTATATTTATAAAGATATCAAGTTTTCGGCATTTTAACTGCGTAAGTCCTATTTATTTCTATTTCTTTTCCTGTTTCCTTTTCCATTTCTTTCTCTGGATTTTTATCTTTAGCTTTGATAGAGGTACTTTCATCAGAAATATCTTCTTTTCCTGAGTCTTTCTTGAAATCAGTCATATTTCACCCCTCCGTAACGAAAAGCAGTCCAATAAACATGTTTATCTGAAAATATAAACATCTTTCTGGAAATTTAATTATGGCAATTGTAAATATTTTGAAATGCTCCTATATTAAATAAGCTTGCTCAGCAGCATATTTTATTAGAGTTGCCCTAATTCACATATGCATTAAAATTCGTAACAGATAACGAACAATAAAACAATATCTTGACAGGTTAGGCTGGTCTATCTGGAATTTTAGTCTATCTGGAATTTTAGTCTATCTGGAATTTTAGTCTATCTGAAATTTTAGTTTATCTGGAATTTTGATCTATCGGGATTTTAGTCTATCAGGAATTCATGTTCTATCAGGAATTCCGGTTATCGTATGTGCCAAATATGACCTTGAATATAACCTGACTTCAGAAGAAACGGATGCTGTTTCGGACCACTATCCAGTTTATGCGGAATTTGTTTTCGATTCCACGGAGGCCTGACAGGATCAATTGAATCGGATACTGAGAATTACTTTTTATCTCTACGGCTCTCTGTCACCTTAAGCTAAGAAAACGGCATGCTCCTCTCAGCACAGTATCAACTCCCTGGTGCAGTTTAAACTCACAGAACTCAGGCTTGAAATGGAGTATTCGAAAAAGAAAAATCAGACTGCATTGAAAATAAAAAGCCGAAACATCCGGAAAATAATAACGTCAAAAGTCCGGAAAATAAAAAGTTAAAGTATCTGGAAAGGAAAATAACGCAGGACTGGCTGAGTTTTTTCTTTTACCAGACAGTGTTGTTTTTCAGAGTTGCTAGAATGTTTGTGAACTCGTTACTGAACCTGCAATTGCCAAAGTCTGGAGAATTCAGAATGTTCTTCTTTATTTCCTGCAGTCCGATCAGGAGAGTTATATCGTCGCTGTATTCAAATCCTCCATCGGATGCCGTGATGTTTTCGGTAAGGACGTCAAGAAGCCTCGGGTCAAGGTCATTTGTAATGTATGTGTCCAGAATCAGAAGATCCGAAATTCTCTTGTAGAAGTCGATGAGCTCCTGGTAACCTGATATCGCGTAGGTTTTTGCCATCTGTTTTTGCCTGTTCAGGTAAATCAGGTAACGGGAGATTGTGCTTATAACATTCTCGATACCCTCTTTTTTAGGGAACGCGATTGGGAACCTTTTCAGCATTTGTGAATTAAGTTTGACTCTGCTCTGTACCTCTTTGCGTCTCCAGACCTCAGGAAAAGCCTTTGCTATTGAAGAGTTGAGTACGGCCGTAACATAAAGATAGAGTGTGGGATCTCCGAGAACGACACCTACTCCATTCGCAAAAACATGCTTTCCGGTCGGATCATATGAGGCATGAAGGCGAGAGTTGCTGGTAATGATGATTTTAGGTGTGTTTATATACCGCAGGAAACTTTCATTTTCGAAACGGTAATCAGCCGAAATGAGTTCCTGTGTTTTGGCCTCAGATGGCTGTTTGATTTCCATTAGCTGTTTATAAGCTACAGGAAACTTTGCTTTCAGTTCTTCGGGCTGGAATATCCTGTATTCTTTCCTTATGTTATTGTCAAGGATTTCATAAGGCACCATAAACTGGTATTGAGTTGACTGAACCGCAAATTCATTCGGAACGGAATCATCTACATAAGGGTACATTAGTTCTTTTTCCATACCTGCCTGTTCTATACCCACATTTATGTGGGAGTCTTTGCAGACGCAGGATGCATCTATGCAGTTCTCGCTTGAAAGGCCAGCTTTTTGTAAAAAATCATTTGTAGGGGGTACACCTTCAAAAACTTCTATTGAAATGTCTTCCAGGGTTCTAGGGATTTTGCTCAGCCTTTCTACAATATAGTCCTTACTCCAGAACATATATTTCACTTCTTTTTTATATATATAGGGAATTCTGGGTAAATGGTTTCTTTGTTGTGGGTTGGGTTCTCAAAAATTCGTTTTTGATTTTGAGGCACCTGATTGTTAACTCCTCAGAATCTCCATATTAAACTTTGAATATACCTCTTAATATAATAATTTATTCATAATAAAGGTTAACAAATGAAACCGAACTTTTTAAGTTAACATGAAAAAGTGAGAACTAACGCCATTGATTGATATCCGTTCTTTCAGGAAAAGGCAGTTTTTTCAATATAAAGGTGATTATTCCAGGTTTACAAACCTGAAAAAACTCTCAATGCCTTTCTTGCATTATCCAGCATATTATGGTCGTTGTTGAAATAAATGTAGGTCTTCTCAGGCTCGAATTCATAAATTTCCCTGATAGTTTCGCTAATTTCCGCCTGAGAATAATCGTAACTGTACCAGCCTTCTCTTCCGTGCATTCTCATATACACGTTTTTTCCGGGGAAGATGCGATTTTTGTAGTCAGGTGAGTCAACGGACACAAGGGTCACTTTCCTCATTAGCTCTTCACACGCCTCATCATTTCCCAGCAGGGCTTTATTCCTTATCTCCAGGGCAAACCGTTTCCCAAGTTTTGCGGCTTCTGCAAACCTGAGTGTCCTTTCGAGATCATCAAACTTTGGAGGCACCTGAAATAAGTAAAAATCAATGAGATGGTCCATGGGTCGGAAAAGCTCAAGGAAATTTTTCAGAGTTTCCAGGGAACTTTCACTGAGTTGTCGCCAGTGGGTTATAGACCTGTGCACCTTTATGCTCCATCGGAGTTCAGTCCCCTTCCTGTTCCAGCCTTCAATCTGCTCAGGCGAGGGAAACCTGTAATAACTGGCATTAAGTTCAACACTGTTCAGCCCGGAATTCTGGACAAACCAATCAAGGTTCTTCTTTTTGTTCCAATCATAATACCAGCCGCTTGTACCCACAAATGCCTCCATAAAATTCCCTTTTATAGATCGGTCTGATAGCAGATCTATTTTTAGCTTATTCCTGCTTATAAGCGAAAAAGCTGGTGAGCGAAAAACTGCTGCCGGATTGCAGAAACTTAAGAGAAAAAAATTGGTGCAAGATTGCAGGCACTTGAGCACGAATTTGCCTATAATACTATTTTTACTGAGTCATCAGGTAATTAAAGCAAGTTTTTATCATATAACATAAAACATGTTCAATACACCATGGCATGTGCAGGTAGTAGCAACGAAAAAATCCCTGTCCTCAAGGTTTTCAAATCTTTTTTCACTTCTGTTTATATTCCATACTTTCCATAAGGCACCAACCAGAGAAGTTAAGACGGCAGTAAGCTGTGAGTTTTTCTTATTTTCTTGCGTGAAGATTAATCTTGGCTACAGATACACAAGTAAAATTCCAGTACAATTACAGTATAATTGGAATAATTACAGCTTTAATCTTGGTTACAGATACACAAGTAAAGTTACAGTACAATTACAGTATAATTGTAATAATAACAGCTATAATC
>NZ_LZPK01000181.1:0-2287 GCF_001729375.1 Methanosarcina sp. A14
GATATTGGTTAAAATGGATGAAATTTAGAATTATACAGTTTGCTCTATCTATTTATTTCTTCATATATTTTATAAAACAAACTCGGAACACCTACTATAATACTTTACATGTTTTTCAATATGCTTTCCACGCTCACAAAAACTACCCACTCTCCTCTACGTGCTTTAATTCCTCTATTGCAAGAAATTGATGCAAGTCCATCACGCTCTCCCTCTATCCATCGCATACGCGGATCGTTGATCAAGTTAAAAATTTATTGGTCCGGTGAATCATAACACCACATACAACGATTTCAAAAGGAGGGAAAGTTTGGTAGGCACTTGAGATAGCTTTACCCAGCGTTTCTGCTCTATTCCAAGTTGGAATGATGACGCTAATTTGAGTCATCTTTCTCACATTTTTATCATCTTCAAGACATATAAAGAACTTGTAAAACTTGTGAAATGTGATTTTAAACATAAATTTTAAAATTCATATTATAGTTATCGAATATAAATACTAATTCACAACCAGCCTGGCCAAACAAACCCTATTCCGACCTTCTCTATGATATCTTTCATTTCAGTGTACACTTTTTTATCAAATTTTAATATTAAAAAACCGTATGTCATTCCGCCGATAGCAACAGCCAGTATCGTAATCCATACATTGGAAAGTGGCACAAACAACCGATATACACCAACAATCACCCCCATTACAATCGAAGATATCATAATGTTAGACAGACTTTGACGCTCCAGTCTTATTGTCATATACCTAGATAAAGCATGCCAGGCGAGTAAGGCATTCAAAGTCATTGTTACCAGCGTCGCTATTGCTACTCCGTTTATACCTATGAGCGGGATAAGTATTATGTTCAATGCAATGTTTGCTCCAACACCAACTGCCGTGACCTTAAATGATTCTTGAGGATGATTCAGAGCATCCAGATACATCGTGAAAAAGTACTGGAATACATTGACAACCTGTACAGCAAGTAATATTATCAATACATAATAACCCTGGGCAAAGTCTGCACCGTAAAATGAATATAGAAGACGATCCCCCAGCAATATACCACCCAAGAGTACGGGAATTGCCAGTACCAATGAGTAGCTGATCGCACGAGGCAGTGACTCTTCAACAAAATAGAGCTCTTTGGTTTTACCCCATTGGCTGACTCTGGGCCAGAGCGTCATTCTCAGAGCATTTGAGCTAAATGCGGCAATTCCTGTGAACTGGAGTATTACTCTGTAAATTCCTACATTTTCAGTGTTCATAAAGTAACCTATGAAGATAGTATCTGCCTGTGAAAATACAAGTACTCCACTAGACGTTAAAAATAGCCAGAACGAAAATACAAATAAACTCTTTATATGCTTCCATTTGAAGCGTACTAAATACAAGTCAAAAAAACGGAATTCAATTATTGCTGCTAAGATCACACCAGCTACCATTCCCCCGACCAGACCTACGGTTTCATATCCAAGATATATTGCCGGGATCTGAATCATTACGCGTGAAATGTTGCTTATTCCCTCACAGGTGTTGCGTATTCCCATCTTGCCTTTGCCGGCAACCCCACTTGAGATTGGTCCTGCAATCGCTGAGACGAATAATAATAACAACATCCAGGCAAATATGCGTGAGTTATTAAGATCCACAAAGTAGTCTTTAAACACTAGCAAAATCAGTATTCCAGTTATCGTGAATATTAGTCGGAGTATAAAATATGCGCTAAAATACGCATTCGGATCTTCACCTTCGCTAATACGCTTAACTACGGCTCCACCAAACCCCCCATCAGTAACCATGTTAAAAATTCCATAGTATGCTAAAAACAGGAAGTATGAACCGAGAATTGAAGCACCTGCCGTATGTGCGAAGTACATGGTGCTCAAAAAGCCTATGGCTGTGAATGAGATCTGCCAGAACAATGAAATTATGCTCTGGCGTTGAATAGGATCGATTTTTAGGATATTCGAGAAAATAGCAGTTATCTTGAGCACGGTCTAAAACATCATTCATGTTTTAATTATAGTCCTGGAACCTTTAAACATTTCTTTTTACTGTTGTTAATACATATATGATTTTTCCCAATGTGCCCGTACTCACAGATTTGGGATTATATAATACCTTCTTATCCAACTGAGAATTTCCTCAGCTCCTCCCATAAACATCATCAAACCTGACAATATCCGCTTCGTCTACAAGCTCCCCTAACTGCACTTCAATAATCTCAAGCGGAATTTTTCCCGGATTGGACAATCTGTGTTTTTCACCTGCACTGATAAAAGTACTCTCGCC
>NZ_LZPK01000182.1:0-16750 GCF_001729375.1 Methanosarcina sp. A14
AATAATATTCAGGTCCAGGTAGAACCCGGGGTTATTCAGGATGCTTTAAATGAAGCGCTAAAGCCGTATGGTTTTTTCTTTCCTCCGAATCCTGGCAGTTCAGCCATGTGTACTATCGGGTGTATGATAGCTTACAACGCAAGTGGAATGCGCTGTGTTAAGTACGGTACTACCAGACACTATGTTCGCGACCTTGAAGTGGTGCTTGCGGACGGGACAGTTATTCATACCGGTTCGAAGATGTTGAAATCCGCAGCAGGATATGACTTGACCCAGCTTATTGTGGGTTCGGAAGGCACACTCGGCATTGTTACAAAAGCCAGGCTTAAGATTGCTCCCCTTCCTAAAACTCGAAAACTGGTAATTGCTTCTTTTGAAAACGCGGAAATTGCAGGGCAAGCAGTCGTAAAAACCTTCTCACACGGTGTCATTCCCTCAGCTTGTGAGATTCTTGATAGGGTTTCCCTGCAGGTTCTCAAACGTTACGACCCGAACCTTGTGCTTCCTTCAGAAGGCGATGTGATTCTTTTTGAGGTTGACGGAACTGAAAGCTCGGCACGTGAAGCTGCAGAACAGATCATGAAAGTCTGTACTCCCCTGGCTCTCTCTATGAGGCTTGCGGAAAGTGAAAAGGAAATGGCAGATATCTGGGCAGCCAGAAAACTCGTAGGGGCTGCGGTTTCTCGCCTGGACCCGACAAAGAGCCGCATCTATGTAGGAGAAGATGTGGGAGTTCCCATAAAGCGAATCCCTGAACTGCTAAAACGAGCACAGGAAATCGCTGAGAAATTCAACCTGCCGGCTATGAAATACGGGCATATAGGAGACGGAAACCTGCACTTTGCACTTTTCATTGATGTCCTGAATAAAGATGAATGGGACCGCCTGAATAAAGCTGCGGATCTTATTCACAGGACAGCGATTGAGCTTGGAGGCACAGTTAGCTCTGAACATGGAATAGGCGCGGCCAGAGCCAAATACATGAAAGCCCAATGGGGCCCTGCTCTTGAGGTAATGCGTGCGATCAAAAATGTCCTTGACCCGAAAGGTATACTGAATCCGGGCAAACTGGGGTTGTGAGAACATGAAAAACGAAGGAAAAAAGGAAACTGAGCAGGCAAAAAAACCGGAAAAAACCAAAATAAGTGAGAATGAGATTAACGGGAACGAGAGTGGAAAGCAGCCCTTTGAGGTTGACCGCAGGTCGGTTTATAGATGCGTACAGTGCGGAACCTGCCGCTCGGTTTGCCCCGTATTTGACGTGGTAGGCTGGGAATCTGCCAATACACGAGGCAGAATGCTCATCATTAAAAGCCTGCTCGAAGGCAGGCCCCCTTCTGAAGATATGCTTCCAAGCCTTGCTTCCTGTACAACCTGCGGGATCTGCGCTGTCAAGTGCCCCGCAGGAGTAAAACCACCTGAGGTTGTTGAAGCTGCTCGTGCCCAGCTTGTGAAATGTGGCATCACGACTGAAGTCCAGAAAAACTTGAAATCAGCCATTATGACATATGGTAATTCTTTCGGGGAAACAAAAGATCGTAAACACTGGCTCTCCAAAGTAGAACGTTCAAAACTTCCTGTAAAGTCCGATTATGTCTATTTTGTGGGCTGTTTTGACTCCTACCGCTATCCGGAGTTTGCTAAAAAAACGTTTGAAATTCTGCAGCAGTTTGGTGTAACTCTCCTGCCTGACGAGCAGTGCTGTGCTTCTCCTCTCCTGCGTACCGGATTTAAGGAGGATGCAGAAAAGGTCATGAAGCACAACCTTGAGCAGATCAGAAAAGTGGGTGCGCACACAATTATCACGAGCTGTGCCGGTTGTTATACAACGCTCAAGAACAACTACCCAGAGGAACTTAAGGTTATAAGTCTCCCAGAATTCCTTGCCGAACATCTGGAAGAACTCAATTTGAAGAAACTTGACCTTACAGTTACTTATCATGATCCCTGTCACCTGGGCAGGCATAATCAGGTTTATGATGCTCCAAGAAAGGTTATCCAGGCAATATGTACTCTTAAGGAAATGAAATATATTAAAGAAAATGCACGCTGCTGCGGCGGCGGAGGCGGAGTACGGGCAGGGTATCCTGATATTTCCCTTGAGCTTGCAAGAAACAGGCTTCAAGATGTGCCAGAAGGAGTAGATTACATTGTCACTTCCTGTCCTCTCTGCGTAAGGAACCTCAGGGACGCAGGTGGAGACATCGAGGTTATTGATATTGTAGAACTCGTAGCAATGTCAATGAAGTAGTCTGGCTAACTTCAGAGTCTGGCTACTTCTTAGTCTAGCTATTTTAAGTTCAACTGCTGCTTCTCAGTTGATTTTACTAAGAGCCGGCTTAATTCGGCTCAACCCCATCTTTTTTTCGAAATAATTAGTTATCACTCTAATAAAATATCGGGAAAATATTCCAATTTTTGGCTCTTCTCTGTTTCGAGTGGATAACTTACATTCATCTTCATAAATGTTAGAATAGTATATCTAAAATTTATAAACATTTATGGTTGAAAATCACATTTGAGCGTGATGTTTCTCTTTTTGGTCTAGTTACTTTCTAACTAAGCAATTATTTTCAATCCATACAAAACAGCGAAGAGCCAATTTTTAATATCGACCTACGAAAGTAGGTTCTTATTTTTCAGCTTTATTTTTTCGTGTCTCTAATTATAAATTCTCTTATATTTCTCCAAGTCATCCAATACAAATTCTCTGACCTCTATTAACGCATTATAGTACTGTATTTTTATTTGTATTCTGTTGTTATGATGTATAATAAGTTTATAATTAGACTGAATTTTTGTTAATTCTGTAGAAACAGTATGGGTCATTGTGAAATTTACCCGAAGCTGCATAAGAATTTGATGAGCAACCTCCCAAGCACTCCATAGCTTTATTGCAAGAACTGCAGTTTGATCCTAATTCTTTATCTGAAAAGCGACGAGTATAAGCAAAAGAATCAGGGTGGAACCATATACTCCAAAAATCATCCTTGCGCAGATCACCTTCTATCAAATTATCTGGTAAAGATAAACATCCTTTCACCTTGCCGTCACTGGTTATGCTGCAAGTTACCCAACCAGCAGGACAACCGCGCCAAGGTCTTTCACAATTCGAGATTCCGTCTATATATTCGAGTCCATCGCTGCATATAATATGTGTACCTTCATTTTTAGATTTAGGTTCCCAACATTGTATAAATTTTCCAAGCTTAAGTATGCCTGCATTGTCCATGTAGAGCTTTTTAAAGTTGTTCGCGCGTCCCATTGGAATTAGTGGCTGGACTCTCCAATATTGTATTCCAACAGATTGCAGTAAATGAAGGATGGCTGGCAGCTCATCAATATTAAGGTTGTTGACCGTGGTAATGACAATTATACGAATATTCTCCTGCTGGAGTAATTCTATACTTCTCAGCACCTGTTTAAAGGAACCTTTGTGTCCTCTGATGTAATCGTGAGTTGTTTCAAGCCCATCCAGGCTTATACCAACATCAGAAATGCCCACATTTTTCATCTGCGATACTATTTTCGAGTCTAGAGCAAGACCATTAGTGATTATGTTTGTCGATATTCCCAGATCCTTTAGGTATAGAGCTATCTCTGCCCAGTATGGACTCAACAAAGGCTCACCACCCGTAAAATTCACTTCTTGCACTAGTAATTCCGGAAACTGGTCACATATTTTTAATGCTTCTTCTTTTGTAAGTTCATTATGCCTCGGCAAACCAGCTGCTGAGGCACAATGATTACAGCGTAGATTGCATGCTAGTGTTAGTTCCCATCCTAGATTAAATGGAAATCCTTCAAAGCTCAAATTGATTCCTCATTTTACAAAAATAGATAAATCGCTCTTTATTTTCCATTATTTTTTATAAAGTTCTGGATAGAGATATAATCTCCAGCTCTTAAAACTGGTTCTCTCCCATCCAATATGTCATCGCCAATATTCATAATTGCAGCAGCAATCTCAGCTGGAGGTTCTTTCTTGTCAATTAAATATGCATTTACATGCGTCTCAACTAATTCTTCGAACTGTTTGCCAAAGTTGCCCTCAACTACTGCTCCAAATTGTTCGCCGAAGTTGCCGGTATTAGTATGTTTTCCTAGCTTGTCATAAAAATCAGGTATTACTAAATACTTTACCCAGTTTTTTCTGTCAAAATCAGTTACTCTAACTTTATTTATTGCTTTCTCCAGTTTTGCATTTCCAAGCATGTCTACCTTCGCTATTGTACTTCCACGCCTATCTACGTGTACACGTTTATCCATACAATCTTCTCCTCTATTTGCTTAACTTGTGTCAGTGAACAATTATTAAGCTAAAATTCTTTAGTTTTATTATCAAAAATATTAGGAACTTCTATCATATATATTTATTTATATTTGAGGAAAGATATATAATTATTAATTATTATAAGCTTGTTTCAAAATTGTATACATTGGTCATCGGTTAAGGAATTTTCTCGCCTGATAGCTATTGATTTTGCATGAAAAGTCGGACTTAAATTTTGGTCTATTTACATGAAATCGATACCAAGTTTCAGCTCATAATCTATTAATATATTTAATAAATGTTGAGGAAATTGACGCAATTTATCACGATTCCTCACTTAACAGAAGACGCATGGAATGTTATTATAAAAGCATATACAGAAAATGGATTTTATGCTTAACTGATGACGTATGAATACATTTTTTATAGATCGCATCTTAAAAAATACAAATGAATACTATTTTATTTCCGGAAAACAAGATTCTTGTTTACTGGGTTTTAAGCTGAAGATGAATTTTAGAGGTCGGTTAGGAGGACAGAATAATGAGTTGTAAACCGATAACGTTTCGTAATGTTAATCCTGATACTTTTAATTGTATGAAGAAAAAGCTTCAGGGATACGGAATCCATGTCCCAGAAGGTTATAGAGGAGAGCTTTCTGGCAAAGGAATTACTGCGAATTTCGAATGGGACGGACAGTCTAATCTTACCATTACAATTACGGAAAAACCTTTTATCGTTAGTTGTGAAATCGCGGCTCAGAAAATAAAAAGTTTTATAAGAGCTTGCCATGGCTCGTAAAAGTTTTCCTCAGCTCGTGAGGAAATTTAGGAATTGGCTTCAAAAATGATCTTCGGATTACTACAAAAATCCATTTCATAGGAATTAATTTCGGATTAAAACTATGGGCGAAAGGAAACTGGATACTGAGGGCTGCCAGGGGATTAAATTCAGAAATGTAACTCCTGAAGTATTTTCCTGTATGAAGAAAAAACTTGAGAGCTATGGAATTGAAGTTTCATCCGGAAATTCCGGTGTTCTTGAAGGAAACGGAATAGTTGCCCATTTTAGCTGGGATGGTGAGGCAAATCTGTCAATTGAGATCAAAGAAAGACCTCTGGACACTTACTGCGGGCAGGTAAGTGGTAAATTGAGGGCTTTCTGGCGTGAGTGTCAGGGATACTGAAGAAATTAAATGAAAGAATATTTTCTCATTGCTGTGATCTGATGGGATTGTCAAGACAAATCAGTTATTTCTGTTCCTTAGATAAGAAGGCCAGGCAGCAATTACACATATCAGGGCAGCTATAACCAGCGTCATTCCTGAAGATAGGGTCAGGTTGTTGATATCTGTTTCAGGCAATAACTTTGCGGAAAGGATGACAGACGCAAAAGAAGCTCCTATTGCCATCCCAAAATATCTGCCCGTATTTGCAATACTGGAAGCGATAGCTGCTCTATCTTTATGTAATCCCCTCATTATCTCAATATTATTGGGGCTCTGGAAAAGAGAATACCCAGCTGCAAATAGACCCATTGATAATAAAACGATCTCTAATTTTTCACTCAATGTTGCCCAGGCGCATATCAGCAAGGCTGAGAAGGCTATTAACAGTCCCGTAGCTGAAAAGTATTGCCATAGAGAACGATCGTACAACCATCCTATTATTGGAGATCCAATAACTAGAACAAGGGGAATGATCATCATCATTGTTCCTACGTGTAATGGGGTAAACTTCAGCACTCTCTCTAGATAGAAAGGCATGGTTATATTCAGCATGAAAACTGCAGCAAAGAAAAGGACCATGCTCAAGAGAGGTAGAAGAAACATTGGTTCACGGAAAACTCTGATATCAAGAATTGGGTTTATCTGCTTTTTCTCATTCCATTTCAGGAATATGAATGCTGAAGACATAGTTGTAAAAGAGGTCAGAACTTCCATAGAATACAAGCCTTTTGTAGCTATTGCATTGAACAGAACCATAACTGATGTAATGCCAATTGCAAAACTTATAGCTCCTGTCCAATCTATGTTCTCTCCTTTTTTTCTTTCTCCTTTTTCTCTTATATCTGTTATTCTTAGATAAGGAATGCCTAACAAGAGTCCAATTATTCCTATCGGGATATTAATATAGAAAATGGATCTCCAGTCTAACACTTCGATCAATACCCCGCCAATACCCGGACCTGCAAGGCTTCCGATGGCTACGGTCGCACCCATGATACCGATTGCCTTTCCCTGCATATCAGGCGGGTTAAGCCTGTATATAATGGCCATGCTGATAGAACTCGTCATGGCTCCTCCAATTGCTTGAGCTATCCTGAAAGTGATGAGTATGGGAAGAGAAGGAGCTATACCACATCCAAGAGAGCTGATTGTAAAAAGAGCGATCCCTCCAAGGAACATCTTTTTCAGTCCCGTGTATGCAGAAAGCTTTCCAAAAATCATCATAGATGCCGTGATAGTGATCAAATATGCAGTTACAACCCATTGTGATTCGGAGATCGTATTTCCGAAGTACGCAGTTATACTTGGCAGTGCTATGCTTACAATAACAGTATCCAGCACGGACATGAAAAGTCCAAGCAGCACAATTCCCATCGCAAGCATGCGCTCTTTTCCACTCAAAATATTACATTCCGAAGCATTCCCATCTGTCTTCAAAGTAGAGCCTCCTCTTGATTTTGGTTATTTTCATTATTGGTTGCCGAAAATACCAGGAAGCTCTGTTCTGGAAGGAATGTGTGATTTTCTACCAGGCTGTATCCTGCCACATTCATTTCGTTAATTATTGTCGCTTTTGGGACATAGTGGCAGAAGAGTCGGTGTGAGCTCCATTTACCCCTTCCATCATAATCTATAATCGCAATCTTTGCTCCGGTGCTCAGGGAGTCGACTAGATTACTGAAATAAATTTCTCTGTTGGGAAGATGATGGTATACATTACGCAGAAAGACCAGGTCCAGTTTTTCATTCATAAGAGAGAACCTGCTGTCTTCAGCAAATACTGTTATAATGTTATGGAAACCGTTCCTTTCTGAATTGCTTCTTACAAAGTCAAGAAGCCCTTTGTTTGTATCGACCGCATATACCTTTCCTTCTCTACCGACATCTCTGGCAAAAAGGAAGGAAAAATAGCCTCCGCCCGAGCCAACGTCTGCAATTTGCTGGCCGGGTTTCAGGGAGAGAGCTTTTATTATTTCTTCAGATTTGCTCTTCGCACTTGATGCCCTTCTATTTAACATTCTGGCTTTTATATTGTTCACTGTTTCAACTTCCGGAAACGTTCATCGAGGAATTTGAGTTCCTGTTCGACCATCTATTTCACGAATAGTTATACTCCAGTGCGTTTATTTAAGAAAAATCTGGAACAGACGTTACAGTAGTTACATTAATATAACTAAGTGGCATAATTGCCAGAACGTAAAGAAATGAAAAGTCACGAGCTTTTTTCCGAGCTGTCATCCGGGAGTAGGCTTGCTATACTAAAGGCGCTTGAGAAAGAACCATTGAAATTCACCCGGCTGACAACTATAATAGACGCTACATCTCCAGAAGCAGCGAGGCAATTGAACCGTCTGCTCAAAAGTAGTCTAATCTGCAAAGATATCGAGGGATATTATTCACTTACTTCTTTCGGAAAGTTGGTAGTATCGTCAATACCAAATCTGGAGATTATAGCTCAAAGGTCAGATTTTTTCCTTCATCATGATACGTCTTCTATACCTCCCAAGCTGCTCAGGGATCTTGGTGCTTTTAAAGATGTGGAAGCTGTTCAGGGAGTTTTTGAGCTGGTCAATAAAACGACACAGCTTTTCGAAGAGATTCATGAATATGCCTGGTACCTCACTGATAGTTTTCCTCATTTCTTCATACCTCGCATAGAAAAGAAGATCAACGATGGAGTGAGTTTTCGTTTTGTCTATCCCGAAAATCTTGGTAAAAGCCCTATGTTTGATTTGCCGGAAAGAATCCTGAATGCTGTAGAAACCCGTTCTATAGATGAGGTTAAAATAGTCATTAATGTCAGTGATAGGTTCGGTTTACTTGCACTTCCCGGGCTTGATGGAAAGATTGACCGTGACGATGCGCTTATCGGGTACGACAGTAGATTCAAAGACTGGTGTAAAGAAGTTTTTGAATATTACTTTAAAACCTCCAGTCAATGCTAGTGTCGGGTCAATTAAATTGATTTATAGTACCAGGAAGGTGTGTAGATCAGAAACTCCAATTGTTTGAAGGCAATGGCATAGTTTTCCATTTTGCTGAGATGGTGAAGCAAACCTGTCAATTGAGATCAAGGAAAGACCTCCAGACACTTACTGTGGGCAGGTAAGTGGAAAATTAAGGGCTTTCTGGCGTGAGTGTCAGGGTTTATGAAGGTGAATCCAAGCCATGCTTACATCAGGATTACGTGTATTACAACAAATTCATGATACTGCCAAACTGCTACTAAAATTTAGCAATTCCTGAACTTGTACTTTAATTAATAAGCATCTTTGTGATGGGCCAATTTTACTAACGTCACAGTCTGTTCTTTTTCATTAACAGAAAAACATAGTACAAAATTAGAATCTACATGCACTCGCTTATACTTATTCAAAGGATAGTTGAGATTTTTGTAGTGCTGAGGAGTAATGCAAATTTCATCAGCTTTCTTGAATACTGCCTCAAACAGTACATGATTCTTTTTGTTTAACTTTCTCAGCTCTTTTGAAAGTTTTCCTTTGATTAATAATTTGTAAAAGCTTACTCATCCTCATCAGGCAAGCTTTCGATGTATGCTTTTAGTTCATTGGCATTTTCAAATGGCCCAATCACTTCGTCATTCTCTGAATCAAGCATTTCTTTTATGAACTCAGGCCTGTATTGAGACTCAAGTATTTTCTCTTCATACTGAGCTACAACTAAGTCAAGAGCTGCACTCTTATCTTTTAGGTTATATTTGGCTTTAACAATATTCAGAACCTGGTTTGTCCTGTCTGATAGTTTAACTCTAGCTTGTATTATATGCATTCCTCATGCACATCATATGCACACGCTAAATATAAAACTATCTTTCTGTGAAGTCGAAAAATACTCATGAGTCTTCGGTTAAGTGAGGACTCATGACAAATTACGTCAATTTCCACAATATTTGTCAAATATTTTATAAATAAGAAGCTGGAACAGAGTCTCGATTTCATGTAAATAGGCCAAAATTTAAGGCTAGCTTCTAATGCAAAATCGATAGTTTTCAGGCAAGAAAATTCCTTAACCGATGACCAATGAAGAAATACTAGTTTTATAAAATTTATAGAACTTTAGATATACTGCTTGATTTGGCAGTGTGCATAATTTTCTGTAAAATAACAAATCTCATAAAGTAGTTTGGTAGAAGATTTCATATCAGAAGCTCAATTTTTACCAGAGTATACAAAAATTTGACTTCGAATTTACAGCAAATTCGTGACATTACCATCTTTTGATTTATGAAATAACCTTATTTTTAGAAATTAAAGCAAGAATTTCTGCATTCAGCTTGTTTGTTTTTCCTAATGGTAAATTTATATTTTTTTCTGGGAATCCAATTACCGATCTATCGACATGCCTTCCTTCATATCCTAAAACTTTTAAGAACACTCTATGAAAAAGTGTTTGATAAGCACGAGTACACCTTTCCATCTTTTCAAATTCTTTAATGTCCATCTTATTGCCATGTGCCATAGCATGCCTAGCATTTATTGCTTTTTTTTCAACTGGCCCACTTTCAAGTCCAATTTCTTTAAAAAAGGCTAGATATTGCTTAGATATAGACATTCCATTTGAATGACATATATTATTCATTATTGTCTTTTTCAGCTCTTCAATTTCTTGAGCTTCTAATGAATCGCTGTTTTCTAAACTTTTGATCTTATTTTCTATGTACTCGTCAATCTTTTTTTCAGCAACGCTTAAACTTTCCTTAATCATATCTTCGAAATCTCCATTTGGTATCCAGAATCCATTACTTTTTGAATTTTCACTCTTGAACCAATTATGCATTATAAGTTCTAGAGAACTGGAAAGAACTGGAAGATTTGTTCCAAGGGGGTTGTCTCTTGATATCCAATATCTCCATAAAGCTTCTTTCAGCCCCAGTTTGTCTCTTTTATTTAAATATTTAGGAACAAGATCACACATTAGTTCTTCAATTTTCCCTTCATTAATTATAGCACTCTTAATTCCTAACTTAAATGGTGACAGCGGTATATTTTCACAGACTGATCTTGAATATGCCTTTCCCCATGAAGGCTGCGCGAAATACGCCAACGTCTGACCTTCATTATCATACTCTGTAAATCCAACATTCAAAAGTTGTGTGCCTAACACAAAGCTAACTATTTCACTAATAGCTTCTCTTTTTTCTCTGTCAGGAATTAAACCAAATTCCTTTCTATATTCTATACATATATTTCTTGACCATTTAGGACCAAAATGGCTTGGTACTGTTGCAATTATAAATTTTATATCATCTAAGGTTACAAGTATAAAGTCACGACCCATCTCTGAAGACCCAATGTTTTGAACGCTTAATTGTATGGCTTTATCAAGTGTGATGTCAATCGGAACTCTTTTTCTCTCTTCTATTTTATCAGAATCTTTTTTTAGTATTCTTAAAGTCTCTCTTGGAAAAAATACTTCTTTACCTGGTCCGTTTAAGTACCATTCTGATAAGCAAGATGCATCATAACCACTATTTTTATCGATATTTATTTCATATACTATAATGTTGAATGTTACCACTTTTTTCAAATTTTCTCTATAATTTTCTTCAGAACGTATATTAGTTACATAGCATTTTTTTAATTCTACTTTTGAACCATATTGATCTCTCCCTTCTATATCAAACGGTTCTATGTGTTCTCCAGGGGATGTTTCATAGAAATGTGTATAGCATTTTATGTTTGTTTCTGCCGTCAATGGTCCGCGTTCTTCGATGGCTGTTAAAACGGCTTGTATCTGGTAAGAATCAGTTCTATCTACTACTATACGTACAGAATTTTTTGGTATACATTCGTTTGGAATTATTTCTTCGATTATAAGTGGTTCTTGAAGAACTTCCCATTCTAAATCACTGTTATTTATTTCGAGCACTATCTCACCATTTTTAAAAAAAGGTCTCGATTAATAAATTTTTTGAATTTAGGTACTGTCAAATCTACGGGTGCTAAGAAATTTTTCCAGCTACTGTTGAACCTATAAATTTAGGGTCCTTCAAAATAAGTGCCTAAATAAAGATGCTAAAATGCTTATTTCAGTCTATATACATATAATTAAAGTTCCTCAAATAAAAATACATCTTAAAAATCAAAATTTTAAAATAATAACTAAAATTAAGCTTTATTAATAAACTACATTTATTTATAATTATGGCATTCGATCACATTTTTCCTTTATACACAATTTCACCTTATAAAACGGACTAATTAGTATTTAAATCGGGAATTAAGAGCATAGATTTACTTTAAATATAAAAAATTAGTTTACAAGTGTATTTTACTCTGGGGAACAACAGAACAATACTTGATTTCAAAAATAAAACTTATTAATCCTTAAAAACGAACCAATTTTTAAGGACCCTCAGAACTTCATAACAATGCTGCTAAAATAGAAAAGATTAATAATTTAAAGCACTTACCATTAAAAATGAGGATTTGATTACTAATATTCTAGCGATTTATGCATATGAGCAAAGATAGAGTATTAATAATTTAGCTGTAAAAATCTTGACTTTATGACCAGAATGATCACATGTTTTTATTTCAACGATGCATAATCAATAAGCAATTTTTTAATAACTGCTAAGGTTCAATTAATGAAAGTAAAGGTGTTTTACAATGACAATACTTTTGGCTTCAGGTATAGAGTGTAAAGATGTACGTGGAGTAAAAAGTAAAAAAGGTACACATTCTAACAAATTTATTTCTGAAAATTTCAAAGCGATCCAAAATCCCATTGTGTGTTGTCTTCTGCCTTGGGTCGCATGGCTGAGTATTTTCATAATGGTTCTACTTCTTACTATGAATAAGTTAAACTTTTTTAGTGATGAGGTAATTATTTCTTGGTTGCCAATTATTATATCGGGTTATTGTGTGGCTGGCACAAGTCTCATATTCCAAAGCTTATTTATAAAAAAAATACCTAAGTTTTTTATTGAATTATGGTGTCGAAAAATCATTACAGGTGCATTTATTTACGGACCCACTTCCAGTGATATGAATATCGAGGAGTCCATAGTAATAGATTCAAAGAACATACAGCTTGAGGAAAGATATCTCCAATTTATATATGAAATACAAAAAAGATTAAATAATTCTTGGCAATGGCTCTTCGGTATAATTTTATTCTTGCTGACGTTTCTCTGGAATCCCTTAAGAACTTTGAATAATTTTCCTGTGCTGGGAAATTACTCCCTAACTGATGATTGGAATCAGAAAGATTTTTGGCAATACTTCATTCAGCAGAATTGGCATTTCTTAAATGAATTGCCAGTTTCCTTAATTGCCTTTATGTTAGGACTTATGATTTGGAGGATGTATGTCGCCTCCACATCTATTGATAAACTTGTAGACAAATTCCAATTTGAACCGAAACTCGGACATCAAGACATGTCAGGTGGGCTCTCACCTCTTGGTAATCTCTGCCTATGGAATTGTACTATTGCCTCTTTACCTTCAATTTATCTTAGTATCTGGTTGTTAATGGGAAATCTGGATAATTTTCCAAGTCCTTATCCCGATATGCCAAATTACTACACTTATGAGTTTTTAATATTATTATTCTCGTTAAGTATTCTTCCAATTGTGTTTTGTTTCGTCCGACCTTTATGGAAAGTGCATCGGGAAATGAATTGTTGGAGAATCAGTAAACAAGAACGACTATATGACATTGGAGACACAATTCACCTCAGTGAATCTAGGCTACTGCATGACATGGAAAAGATTGAACAGAAAGAGTTTGAAATCATCTATAACGATATAGAGAAGAAAAAAATTATTTACACACAGACAAAAAAACTTCCCATATGGCCATTCAACATGAAAATTCTGGGACAACTTTTCATGGCATATATTATACCTATTATGAGTTTTATCGAGATATTAGCTCCAATAATTCAAAATTTACATTATTTTTAGTACAAAAGAGGCATAAAGAGTCTACAATTTATAGTTGATTGTTTGATGTTCATGAAGCTTATTCTGGGGTCAACTGTATAAATCCTTACTAATTTAAATAATGGAGCTGTAATATCAGAGTATCTATTCCAGTTGTGCATATTGCATGCTGTAAAAGTTATAGCAGGTAATAACTTTTCGGATAGGCTCTTAATGCGATATCCCATTTAAAAGCGAGTTGATTATATTTAAAATGTGATTTTAATGAAACTTTTGAATCTGAAAAAAATGCCTTTAACTAGTGTAGGGAGCTTTTTAGCTATCTTGATTTTTCTCATAAGTTTATATGCTTCGTCACAATTGTACAATGGTTCATATTCAATATTAAATAATTGGATAAGCGATTTAGGAAATTCAACTAAAAATCCAACTGGCTATATCTATTTTGACATTGGATGTATTTTAACAGGAATTGCTATTATAATATCGGCCATCGGACTGGCAAAATGGAAAATTACTAATCGTAAACAAAATTATCTAATCCTTTTATCACAATATTGTGAGTTCTTAATGGCATTTGCTCTTATTATGGTAGGTATATTTTCAGAAGATTATGGTAGAGTACATTATGTGTGGGCATCAATATACTTTATACTACTGTTTGTGTTTTTAATAATTGTAAATATTACACTAAAAAGTCATCCAAGCTACATAAAATGGATCTGGTACTATACCTTTGTATCAATTTTTATAAATTTTATATTCATGTTCACTGTTATAATTGGATTTCATATACCAATTTTAGAATGGTTAGCAGTACTTAGTGGATTACTCTGGATAGGGTTAATTGGATATAATACATTAAAGTTAGAAAAACCAATGATTTAGACCTATTCAAAAGTGTTATGATCTCTTAACTTTCACAATTGGTAGTACACAATCGAACAATATTCCACAAACACCTATGTGTTTGTTTTCTCGATTGTTCCATTGTTTATGGAAATATGCCTATTTCCATCTGTTTATCATCAAACGTAAAAAATAGTAAGAAACGCATAGGCAGAATTAATGGATATTTTTACACAGTTTTTGCAACAAAGCCTATGCATCACACACTAGAATTCACAGAACCTTCAGTAGGCTACCATTGATCACTCTAATTTCTATACGAACATCTTCACCTTTACCGCTTACTTTTTCTTCTTATCAAACACTTATGGGCATTACCTATGAGGTCAAGTCTTCCTGCCTTCTCCAGAGCTTCATATACAAGCTCGTAATTTGCAGGGTTCCTGTAGTGCATAAGGGCTCGTTGCATCGCTTTTTCTTTCTTGCCTCTTGCAACGTATACTTTTTTGCCTGTGAATGGGTCCAGTCCTGTATAATACATGCATGTCGATACGGTCATAGGTGTTGGGGTAAAGTCCTGTACTTGTTCGGTATAGCCTCCATGGTCCCGCACATACTCCGCCATCTCTATCATATCTTCAAGGGTACAGCCCGGATGCCCTGACATCAGGTAGTTTACAATGTACTGTTCTTTGCCGCACTTTCGGTTGAGCTCTGTAAATTTCTGGGTAAATTTCTCGTAGACTTCCCTGCCTGGCTTGCACATTACATTTGTGACCTGCCTCGAAAAGTGTTCAGGTGCGATTCGTAATTGTCCGCTAATATGGTAAGCGCAAAGTTCTCCGAGGTACTCTTCATCCTTAAGAGCCAGGTCATAACGTACCCCGTAGCCTGTAAAGACATGCTTAACTCCTGGAAGTTCGCGCAGGCGGCGTAAGAGTTCGAGCAGCTTTTTGTGGCTGGTATCCAGAGCAGGGCAAATGCGAGGATAAAGGCAGGACTTGTCCAAGCAGGCTCCTTTTTTTTCCCATGTTTTACACTCCATGCCATACATATTTGCGCTTGGGCCACCAACTCCATTTATAATGCCCTTGAAATCAGGTTTTTCCGTCAGCTTTTTTGCTTCACGCAGGACAGATTCGATACTGCGGCTTGCAATCATGCGCCCCTGGTGTTCTGTAATTGCACAGAAAGCACAACCTCCGAAACAGCCTCTGTGCGTTGTAAGGGAGAATTTTACCATTTCCAGGGCAGGAACGGGTTCGGTATAGGAAGGATGGGTTTCACCAGTGAACGGCAGTTCGTACACATGGTCCATTTCAGCCTCTGTAAGAAGGCGCATTGGCCTGTTCTGCACGATTACGGTTTTCGGGTGAGGCTGAATAACCCCTTTTCCAGTAACAGGATTCTGTTCCGCGAAATATATACGAAAAGCCTTTGCAAAAGCTGTTTTATCCTGAGAAACCTCTGAAAAGGAAGGAATTTCGAGATATTGCTTTAAAAATGTGGTTGCGTCCTCAGCTATTTTTTCGTCTTCTTGTCCTGACTTTTCCTTTTCCAGTACTTCTTGTTCCAATTTTTCCTTTTCCGGTATTCCCTGTTCCGATTTTTCCTTTTTCAGTACTTCCTTTTCTGATTTTTCCTGTTCTTTTTTATTCGACCTATTATCTGACTTTTCCGCTCTTTCTTTGAGCTCCTTCCAGGCTTTAACTTCCATCTTCCATACTGTGCCGGGGATATCTCTAATATTTCTGATATCTTCCCCGGCTTGCAGTCTTTTTGCAATTTCTACGATCTGAAGCTCTCCCATACCGTAGACTATGAGGTCAGCAGGCGCGTCAGCCAGAATGGATTGCCTGACCTTATCTGAAAGATAATCATAATGGGCAAAGCGACGTAAGGAAGCTTCAATACCTCCCATTACTATAGGCACTTCAGGGAAAGCCTCTTTTATCCTGTTCGAGTAAATTATCACGGAGCGGTTAGGACGAAGCCCTGTTTTTCCTCCAGGGGAATAAGCATCCTTATTTCGCGGTTTCAGGCCTGGGGTCAGGTTGCTGACCATAGAGTCTGTATTTCCTGCACTTACGGAAAAAAATAGTCTGGGTTTTCCAAGTTTTTTGAAATCTTCAGGGCTATCCCAGCGCGGTTGGGCGATCACTCCTACTCTAAAACCGGCATCTTCAAGAACTCTTCCTATTATTGCCGTGCCAAAACTGGAATGGTCTACATAGGCGTCCCCAGAAATCAGAATAATATCAAGCTCTTCCCAGCCGCGAGCTTTTACTTCTTCAAGGCTCATTGGAAGAAATTTCGATGCAGGTATGCGGGAAGAAACGGATTTTTCTTTTCTTTCTTTCTTCCTGTGTTTAGTTTTAGATCTTTTCCCGGTTTTTCTTCTCTCTTCTGTTGGGAAATTGACTTTTGAGAGCTTTCCTTCGGTTTTTTTCCCTTCGGCTTTTTTTTCTTTGGTTTTTTCAGGTTTTATCC
>NZ_LZPK01000183.1:0-13357 GCF_001729375.1 Methanosarcina sp. A14
ATTGATATTGCATGGGTTATTGATAGTTGTTTACTATTCAACAATAAAGTTTAATGGAAAATATTTATCTGCAGAAACAGGGACAGAAAACACTAAAAGACATTATCAAAGAAGGAAAAATGGAAAAAATACTGTTCAGTGGTGAATCATTATATTTTCAAACCCTTAAACTTCCAAACCCGTAACTAACAACTTTCCAATTTTGGTAAAAGCTTCACTGTTTAAAAACTTTAATTTACTTTTCAGAATTATTTAAGTTTCAATATTTAATTATACAATTTTAGGCAAAATTAAGTACATGAAAATAGCATCTTTTATAAGTTTAAAAGTATTATCATTAGGTTATAAATTGTTATGGAACATAAAAGAAGGAAGGTTTAACATAATAATATAGATCAAGGGATGACACTATTGAATTATTTTAAAGTTAACAATTATTTTCATAGATTACTAGATAATTTATATATATCTAAAGTGATAAAAAATAGTGCGATAGTTACATATAATTTGTAAATAATTATAGAAAGTTGACTGTTTTGTTGCCTAAGAAAGGAGACTTAAGGGGAAACTGAAAGTGAAAAATGAGCAGTCTCAAGCAATAGACTCAAATCCTGTGCTCAGTGTGGCAAAGGATGGAGTTATTCTTTACTCCAACAAGGCAGGGGAGCCCTTATTGCGTGATTGGGGCATAAGGGTCGGAGAAAAATTGCCTCTACGTCTCGAAATTTTTGTTCAGAGGGCAATTTCCCGGAAAAGTATTGAAAAAATAGAAGTCACTATGGGCAAAAAAGTATACTTTATTGTTTTTCACCTCTCGCCTGAACAAGAATGCGTAAACATTTACGGATTTGACATAAGTGACCGTAAAAAACTTGAGAGAAAATGTCCGGAAAGCGAAACTCAAGAAAAGGAAAAACTGGAGCTTTCCAGGATTATTGATACGAAAGCAGTCCAGTCCCTTATGAGTGATTTTTATACGCTTGCTCATATCCCTATGGCTTTACTTGATCTTGAAGGTAATATTCTGGTAAGTGTTGGATGGCAGGATATCTGCATAAAATTCCATAGAGTTAGTCCTGAAGCCTGCAAGCATTGCGTAGAAAGTGACATAAATCTAACTGCTGGCGTTGTTCCGGGAGGATATAAGCTGTATAAATGTAAAAACAATATGTGGGACGTAGTAACTCCAGTTATGGTAGAAGGACAGCACGTCGGCAATATATTTTCAGGACAGTTCTTTTTTGATGACGAGCCTCTGAACTATGAGCTTTTTCGGTCTCAAGCTAGACAATATGGCTTCAATGAAGAAGAATATCTAAAGAAGCTTAAAAAAGTTCCCCGGCTTAGCAGGGAAGCTGTGGATACAAGCATGGCTTTCTTCATGACTTTTGCTAATATGATTTCACAACTAAGCTACAGCAATATCAAGCTATCTAAATCACTGGCCGAACGTGATGCAGTTGTAGATGCACTACGAGAAAGCGAGAAACGTGAGCATGCTCGTTCAGAGGAATTGACAGTATTGTTAGATGCCGTGCCTGTTGCCGTGTATATAGCACATGACCCTCAAGTGTTTCAGATAACTGGTAACCGACTCTCCTATGAATGGCTACGAATTCCTGCAGGTACAAACTTTTCCAAATCTGCGCCTGAAGGAGAGAAGCCCGAGATGTTTAAATTACTCAAGGATGGAGTTGAGCTCCAACCTGAAGATATGCCGTCGCAATTGTCGGCTACGGGCATAGAGATAAACGACTGCGAACTGGATATCGTATCTGCTGAAGGTAAGATACGACATGTACTGGGCAATGCAAGACCCTTGCTTGATGAACAGGGAAATATACGCGGATCTATTTCTGCATTCATAGATATCACCGAACGTAAAAAAGCAGAAGAAGCTATTAAGTTGTCAAATCTTTATAATCGCAGTCTAATTGAAGCCAGCCTTGACCCTATGATAACCATCGGGCTTGATGGCAAAATTATGGATTTAAATGATGCTACAGAACAGGTCACTGGATATTCCAGAAATAATTTAATTGGAACTGATTTTTCAGATTACTTTACTGAGCCTGAGAAAGCCCGTGCAGGCTATCAGCAGGTATTCAAAGATAGTGAAGTTCGGGATTATCCTCTGGAGATTCGGCATAAGGATGGACATATAACTCCAGTTTTGTACAATGCTTCAGTTTATAGAAATGAGAATGATGAGGTTACTGGCGTCTTTGCTGCTGCACGTGATATTACCGAGCTCAAGCGAGCAGAGGAAGCACTACTGGAAAGCGAATCACGTTTGAGACTGGCCCAGGTCTCTGCAGGCGCAGGCATATGGGACTGGAATATGTCTGCCGACAAGATTGAATGGTCCAAAGACCTATTCTGCCTCTTTGGTTTAGATCCCAAGAAATCTGATGCTAGCTTTGACTTATGGAGAAGTGTGATCTATCCTGACGACAGGCTGGTTGCGGAAAAACGGATTGAAACAGCAATCAACAACCACATATCCCTCACGAGCGAATACCGGATCGTGCTCCCATCGGGAGAAGTGCGGTGGATCAATGCCCTTGGTAATACGACCTACGACAACAATGGTAAGCCTCAGCGTATGTCCGGTATTTGCATTGACATTACTGAGCGCAAACGGGTCGAAGAGGCGCTGCGGGATAGTGAAGAGCGCTTCCGTGCTCTGGTGACTGCCAGTTCAGAAATGGTATATCGCGTAAACCCTGATTGGAGCGAGATGCGATATTTCTATGGTCGAGGTTTTCTTGCCAATACGGAAAGCCCAAGCAACACATGGATTCATGAATATGTTCCTCCAGAAGATCAGCAGCATGTAATGGCAGTCATCAATGAAGCTATACGGACGAAGACTACTTACGAACTGGAACATAGAGTCCGTTTAGCAGATGGTAACCTGGGATGGATTTTCTCGCGTGCGGTTCCGATGCTAGACGAAAATGGCGAAATCGTTGAATGGTTTGGAGCTGCCAGTGATATCACGAAGCGCAAAGAAGCAGAAGTTAAGTTAAAAAAAGCACATGAAAATTTAGAAAAAATGGTTGAAGAGCGTACCGCAGAACTTGAAAAAGCTTACAACTCGCTGAAAGAAAGTGAAAAAGGTCTTGCTGAAGCTCAAAAAATGTCTCATATTGGAAATTGGGAGTGGGATATGGCAACGAGCAAAGTATACTGGTCTGAGGAAATGTATCGTATATTTAGACGCGAATCTCAAGAATCAGCACCACCTTATAACGAGTTTTTAAATTGCATCCATCCAGATGATCGAGACTATGTGGATGCTGCCCTTGCCATTAAGAAAGCTGTAAAAGGACAAACTAACAGTATTGAATATAGGATTATCCTGGCTAATGGGGAAGAACGTATAGTCCACATGCAATCTGAAGTTATTTTTGATGAAAAAAACAACCCTCTTAGAGCTAAAGGAATTATTCAGGATATTACAGAACGTAAAGAAGCAGAAAAAGCCTTAGCAAATGTTGAGATTGTACGTAAAAAGGAGATTCACCATAGGATTAAGAATAATTTACAAGTAATCTCTTCCCTTCTTGACCTTCAGGCTGATAAGTTTGATAACCCGAGAGTTATCGAAGCTTTTAGAGAAAGCCAGAACCGAGTTATATCTATGGCTCTCATCCACGAAGAACTTTATAAAGGAGAAGGAACCGATGCATTAGATTTTTCAACGTATATTAGAGAGTTAACGGAAAATCTTTTCCAGACTTACAGCCTTAAAAGTAAAAATATCCACCTCTCAATGGATCTGGAAGAAAATGTGTTTCTTAATATGGATACCGGTATTCCTTTAGGAATAGTTATCAATGAGCTCGTTTCTAATTCTCTCAAACATGCATTTCTCGGCAAAGATAGGGGAGAAATCCAAATTAAATTACATAGAGAAAAAAACAGTAAATATAAAAAGGAAAAGGAAGCAAATAGGGCTAACAGTTTTATTTTAGTTGTTTCAGATAATGGTGTAGGCATTCCTGAAAATCTTGATATTAAAAATGTTGATAGTCTTGGCATACAACTGATAACTACTCTCGCAGATCAGTTAGATGGGGAGTTTGAATTAAAAAGGAACAATGGCACAGAGTTCACTATGAGATTTACAGTAATAGATAAAAGATAATCAGCTCAAGTAGGTTTAAAATCACAAGAAAAATAGATAAAAATTTGTTAATAGATAAGGTTATAATTTGGTAATATATATGATTATAATTTGGTAATATATAGTATAATTTGATGATATATAGTATAATTTGATAATATATAGTATAATTTGATAATATATATTTTAATTGAGTAATAGTTAGGAATATAAATAGAATAGGATATGTGTGTTGTTACATATCCACCGCAGTTGCTATACACATTTATTCGGAAATTGACCTTTACAAGCCTAATAATTGCATTACTCTTTTTTAAAGGTCTGTGCCCTGCCCGGACCTACTGAAATGTAGTTAATCGGGACTTTCATCAGTTCTTCCAGTCTCTTGACATAATTTCTGGCATTTTCCGGAAGTTCATCGAAGGCTTTTACTTCGGCAAGATCAGTTTCCCATCCAGGAAGGTCTTCGTAAACAGGCATACACTCAGCAAGATCCTCAGTAAGTTCCGGAGGATAATCAATGTTTTCTCCCTTGAAGGTGTAGCCAGTGCAAATCCTGATGGGATTAAGGCCTGAGAGTACATCCAGTTTGGTCAGGGAAATCTCGGTATATCCATTAAGCGCAATGGCTTTCTTCAGCAGAGGCAAATCAAACCATCCACATCTTCTACCCCTACCGGTAGTAGTCCCAAATTCTCCTCCGGCTTTCTGTAGTCTTTCTCCGAGTTCTCCTGTTAGTTCCGTTGGAAGTGGGCCTTCACCGACTCTTGTGATATAAGCTTTTACTATAGCAATTACGTTATTTACTCTTGTAGGTCCAACTCCGAGGTTAGCACAAGCCGAACCTGCAATTGTAGAAGAAGAAGTTACGAATTTCTGTGTCCCATGTATAACATCAAGATGCGTACCCTGGGCAGCTTCAGCCATTACATGTTTTCCTTCATCAAGAGCTTTGTTAATTTCTTTGGAAACATCTGTTACATAAGTGGCAAACTGTTTTCCCAGCTCAAGATATCTTTCAATTAGTGCAGGGTCTCTAACGATTTTAGGATCTCCTCCCAATGCTGCTATTTCCTTTTCTTTCTGGGGAGCAAGTTCCTCAAGTCTTGCAAGAAAACGCTCACGGTTCACAAGTTCAGCCATGCGGAATTCGTCTCTTGCCACTTTATCAATATACGCATAGCCTATTCCGCGTTTTGTAGTCCCGATTTTCGTTTCCCTTGATGCTTCCCTTAGCCCATCCATCTCAATGTGGTAAGGCATGATTATGCTTGTCTTCGCATCGACTCCAAGCTTTTCGGCATTTACCTGTATGCCGTGTTTTTCAAACATTATGATTTCTTCGGCAAGAACCTCAGGATTCAGGACAACCCCAGGCCCGATCAGAACTCTTGCATCAAGCAGAATACCTGAAGGGATCAGGTGCAATTTGTAAACCTCATCTCCTACTTTAACCGTATGGCCTGCATTGTTCCCTCCCTGGAAGCGGGCAACAATGTCGAAATCTTTTGCAAGAAGATCTACAATTTTGCCTTTTCCCTCGTCACCGAACTGCGAGCCCGTGATTATCGTAAACATAAAGTTCTGATTTGGGCTTAACTATTAATAACTTTTTGCTACCCAAGCCCCGTCACCCGATTCCCGTCTTGGGAGGAAGGTGCCCTTTTCGCTCCGCTACGTTTCGCTCAAGAAGGCTAAACGATAATGAAGATACTGAGCTGAACCAATATGATCGACTTATGACAAGAGAGACTGAGAGACTATATATTATCAACGCGCTTCAGGAAGTTGATTTACCCAAGTTTTGTTTTGGATCAGGTGGTGCAGGCCTTTTAAATAAAGGCCCGACCGCAAATTTTTTTGAAATATTTTGATCGCAACTTTTCGGGCGGGAATCTTGACCAAAAACCTCATCCGGCGTGATCAAAAGGCATAATACAAATTTTTTAAAAGTGCTTGATTTTAACCTGACAGAAAAGACGGCAATGAGATTTAGATAAAGGAGAAACTGAGGATCAGCAGGCTGAGAAGCATGAGTATTATTGAAAGGATTGCGACAGTTTTTGCACTTTCTTTGTCGCTTCCGAAGATGATTGGAATCGGGCCGAGCATGATTACTCCTCCAGTTTTGATTTCGGATTCGACCTTTCTTTCAGAGGGCTTCTCATGTAGAGAGCTCTCAAAGTTTGAAGTGCTCTCAAATCTTGAGCCTTTTCCAGATGTGTCTGTTCTGCTTGAATAGCTTTGCGTCGATCTGGATTCCTGGTACATGCTTAAAGCTACGCCGATCATAATTAGCAGAAATCCGATGAGTATTGTGAGAATTCCAATCGAAAAAAACATGCTTTCATCAGTCAACGTTTAGTTTTCCATAGGAATAGATAGAATACTGAGATTATTAATCCAAGTGCCAGCATATTTGTTGTTATTTCAGGAGACGAGCCAAAAACTATCGGGATTGGACCGATCATTATCAGTCCACCCATCTGGCTGTTTGCTGGATGATGTATAATAGTAAGAACTGTACCTAGTAATAATATAATAATACCAACAAATATAACTGCTGTGCCTACTCTTAGAAAATCCTGAGATGTACGCATGTCGAATAATATAATGCTTTTATTATTAAACATATCTTTCTAACTTTTTGCATCCGTAGTTTGTTCTGTCTTAAAGGCTTACAAAAAATGGCGCCATTTTCCTACACGTTTTTTCGCTCAAGTCGGGAAATGGTTATATTCGTTGTTCTTTTCAGTCAGGATTAGAACTAGTAAAAGATCTAGCTTAAAAATCTAATTTAAATCTAATGATAGTGTGCCAATTTTTCTGTAAAATAATAAATATCAAAAAGTTGTGGAGTAGAAAATTCCATATCGGAAGATCAATTATCTACATAGTACGTAAAAACTTGAATTCAAATTTACAGTAAATTCGAGACACTGCCTGATCTTTTAAAAATCTAATTTAATGAGCTAAGATAATGAGCTAAGATAATGAGCTAAGATAATGAGCTAAGATAATTATATAAATAAAGTAATTGAAGAGTTAAGTTAAAGGGTTTGACTGAAAAGTTAAGTTAAAAGCTCAGTTTTTTATAAATTTTTGGTCTGGCTTCTTTCCTGAATAATTTGCCGGAATCTGGAGAATGCAACAGCACGTATAATATAGAAAAAAGAAATATGATGACTGAATGGAATACAAATGTTGATAAATTCGACACGAGTGCCCGAAAGCAATTTAATCAAAGAACCGAATAGATTCTTAACTGGGATATTATACAGGCAGTCGGGATATAAAAATGATTACAGGCGTGGCAGGAACTTATATATACCCTTTTTATATTTATGTATATATTTAATCTGAACATGTTAACATTCACTGTGAAAAGTAAGAGTACCTTTTAAATGTCATTTTACCCTTTGATCTTTGCGAGTCATACTACAACGGGGATTTTATGAATAGAATTCTTGATTTCCCGTTTCTCAGGCTTTACTTCTTGTAAAAGCCAAGACAAAATGTGATCATCCTGAGATAAACGATATAGGCGAATAGATAAAAGATATAGACGAATAATCCCTCCGGGAAATAACGCTTAAAGCTTAAATGAGTAACTGGACTGAGTAACTGGTCATGCCTGGTTACTGGTCATGGACCTGTATTATAGATCCCACAGACCAGTTGCTCTTCAAATCAACTTATTATAAATCAATAATTTCCGAGTGAACTAATCTTTAGATCATATAAACAGTATAAACTCAATTTCACGCGATAAAAAAGGTGGTTTCAAGTGCCAGACGACAGTGCAATAAGATCTTCTCTAGAAGATATCAAAACAAGGATAGAGCTCCAGCTTGAGAGCGGGAAGATCAATGCTGAAGATGTGAAATCTCTCTTAACCGAAATAGAAATCATGAGAGTCCAGAATGAGACCATGAAGGCCCGACTCCTTGAAGCAAGTGTAGCTACAGGCAGGCACCTTCAGGAAATCAACAAATTGAAAGCTCATCTGGAACAGCTTACAGAGCCTCCTCTCTTTATTGCAACTATTCTCGAGGTAAACGGAGAAATCGCACTTATAAGGCAGCATGGGAATAATCAGGAGGTTCTTACCCAAATCCCTGAAGAATGTATTGGAAAGATTGAGCCCGGCATGAGAGTTGCAGTAAACGGTGCATATTCAATTATTTCCGTAGTCAGCAGGGCTGCCGATGTGCGGGCTCAGGTAATGGAGCTCATTAACTCTCCTGGGGTGGACTACAGCATGATTGGCGGGCTGGATGACGTACTTCAGGAAGTCAGGGAAAGCGTTGAACTGCCACTCACCGAGCCCCAACTTTTCGAGGAAATCGGAATCGAACCCCCTTCAGGTGTCCTGCTCCACGGGGCTCCAGGCACGGGCAAGACCCTTATTGCAAAGGCTATAGCTTCTCATGCAAAAGCAACCTTCATCCGAATGTCGGGATCTGACCTGGTCCAGAAATTTGTAGGTGAAGGCTCAAGGCTTGTCAAAGACATTTTCCAGCTTGCTAGAGATAAGTCCCCAAGCATTCTCTTTATAGATGAAATCGATGCTGTTGGCAGCATGAGGACCTATGACGGAACCAGTGGTTCGGCCGAGGTCAACAGGACAATGCTTCAGCTACTTGCAGAGATGGACGGTTTTGATCCTAAAGGCAATGTAAAGGTTGTTGCTGCAACCAACAGGATTGACCTACTTGATCCTGCTCTCCTCAGGCCTGGCAGGTTTGATCGGTCTATCGAAGTCCCACTCCCTGACGAGAAAGGAAGGGCTGAAATCCTTAAAATTCACACCCGCAAGATGAACCTTGCAGACGACGTGGATTTCGAAAAACTGGCAAGAGTCATGACCGGTATGAGCGGGGCGGAAATCAGCGTTATCGTCAAAGAGGCAGGAATTTTTGTGCTCCGCAGGCGCGGTAAACAGATCACCATGGCCGACTTCCTGAAAGCACATGAAAAAGTCGTAAGCACTGAAGAACCTGCAATTCCTCAGGCTATGTTCGTATAAAGCTGTTCTGATAGTCAAACAGACAACCAAAGCCTGAGAAACGGGAACCGGATTACTCTTCAAGTTTAAAAATAAGTTAAAAGAGAAATGAAAATATTTATGAATATTTATATAAACTTGCCAGATGGAATAAAACCATCACGGCAGTTTCTCTATTTTTTAAGAACTCAGACGAAAGATTTATATTTTATAAATTACTTGAAGATATGCTGCCTGAAAGGCAAAGTATAATAAAATAACAAACTGCTCCGATAGTGTAGCTCGGCCAATCATTCAGGACTCTCACTCCTGCGACTGGGGTTCAAATCCCCATCGGAGCACTTTTCCTTTTTTACGACCTTTCTATAGCTTTTTTAACTTTAGATTTTAGGACTAAGAGACCGATCTATTGCATTTATGTTTAATACTTGAGTCTAATTCCAATATAAATGCAGAAATCTTTAACTGTAATAGAAAACGACGTTTAAAGCTTGAATCAATGAACGGATTGTCCTAAGATAATAAAGTTAAGGTTGCAAAGTGTCAATTTTTAGATATTCTCATAAAAATCGTCTTTACAGAAACTATGCTATCTGCCTTCACCCCATAAGTTTCAAACATGTTTTCTATCGATGTCCTAATTAGCTTGGAAAAAATAAAACCAAATGTATGGGTCATTATCAGCTTATAATCGTCACCGTTATTTATGTAATCTACAGTATCAAACCAGTTAGTTATCTTGAGATTGATAACTAACCCATCTATGACTTCTTTAAGACTACACTCCTCAAGAGACTTCTGAAAGTAGAGCTCTATTGTATATTCTATGATTTTATCTCGGCTGAAAAGCTCACTTAAAAGCTCAACATCAGTGGTTTCTATTAGGAATTTAAAGGCATTTTTTTCGATGATAACTGCTGATTTTGCCCGTTTAATGAGCATCCAGTACTTCTCTTCCAAGGTTAACGCTGGACCCTTTTTTGAGCTATTTTCCAGATTATCCAGTGCAAGTTCTAAGGTTTTTTGCTGCGTTTCAAATTTTTCTGAGTATTTTTTTAGTAATTCCCAGTGTCTCTGCGAGATTGTGGTTGAAATTCGGTGTGTTTTCAAAATATTTCACCCCGGACTTCAAACATCTTATATAATTTATTAATATTTCAATACAGATATAATATGAGTTATGCACATATTATGCATATGTTATCTGGGTAATTTATTTTTTTGTGAGTATTCTATTTTAGATCAGTTTCCCGCAAATGCTTACTGTGGAACCAAATTTTGTACATTTTTCCATCCTATATCTAATGAATTATGCGCACTATGCACATATGTTATCTGGATTACCTATTTTTGCCTGCGTATTCTATTCTAGCTTAATTCACAGCAAAAAATTGCTATGAGACTTTCACAGTCAATGTAAAAATTGTAGGCGGTTATTGTGAAGGCAATAGAGATTATAGAGCAAATTAAAGGAAATGCCAATATTTGCATTGCAGTCCTTGATGGGCCAGTCGACCTAACACATCCATGTTTCAACAAAGCCAAAATAACTAAATTAGAAACTTTAGTTTCAGGCATTGCCGAGAATGGACCAAGTGCACAACACGGAACTCATGTTGCCAGCTTAATCTTTGGCCAACCTGACAGTCCTGTCCGTGGGATTTCACCCGGCTGTCGTGGACTCATCATTCCTGTTTTTGCGGATGGACCTGGTGATTCAATTACACCCTGCTCTCAGATCGATCTCGCTCACGCCATCACACAAGCCGTTGACCACGGAGCTCATGTTATAAACATTAGTGGCGGTGAACTGGTTTCTTCTGGTGAACCTCACCCTCTACTTGCTAAGGCTATTCGTCTCTGCGACAAAAGCAATGTTTTAATCGTTGCGGCTGTGGGAAATGACGGCTGCTCGTGCCTCCATGTGCCAGCATCCGTTTCTTCTACTCTTGCAGTAGGGGCAATGGATGTTCAGGGACTGCCACTTAACTTTAGCAATTGGGGACAGATGTATCAAAATAATGGTGTTCTCGCACTTGGTGATAAATTACCGGGTGCCGTCCCTTGCGAAGTTGTCACCAAAACTTGTGGAGTTGACACTAAAAGTGGAACCAGCTTTGCCACTCCTATAGTTACTGGTATTGCTGCTTTGCTGTTGAGCATCCAGAAGCAAAGAGGAGAAAAACCTGATCCGCATGCTGTGAAGGAAGCGATTCTCCAGAGTGCTCACCCTTGTTTACCTTCTGAAGTTTTAGATCGTTCTCGTTGCTTAAGAGGTCGTCTCAACATTGAAGGTGCATATAACCTTGTAACGAAAAAACAACAAAAGGCGGCAACTGATAGTACTAATTCAATACCACAAATTCAGGAGAGTGAGGGCATAGGACTGGTGGAATCTTCAAAAAATCTGCCTTTTCTTGGCGTGCAGAATTCGGAATTTACAATATTAAATCCAGAGATAGTAGCGTCTTCTACTCAGATTTCTACCCTGGACGCGATGAAGGCGCTGGAAAATCCTGATTCTATTGAACTATCAATAGAAAACAATCAAGCGAAAAACCAGATACAGGAGGATAAAATGACTGAAAATATAGAAGGACCATGTGGTTGTCCAAGAAAGAAGAAGATAGAAGAAACGAACGAACTTGATGAGCAGAAAAATGATATAACTGTGTCTCAGGTTCTTGCATCTGAAGTACAAGTGGCAGAACCAACAATAACAAACCAGGAGGTAGCTAAACCTTCTGTCACGCCTGCGCAGACTCCTTCGCCACAGGCTGTGAGTAGACGGTCTCTAGTATATGCTCTTGGTGTACCAGGCTACGACTTTGGAAGTGAAGCGAGACGAGATGCTTTTATCCAAGGATTTGTGCACCACAAGAACCCTAAAGATGAACCGCCCACATTTGAAGGGAAGCTGTTTGAACTTTTAGAGAAAAAACCCGAATATGCTGAGTCACTCATATGGACCCTTAACATTGAGGGTACTCCCGTTTATGCAATCCATCCGACGGGCAGTTTTGCCTCCGAAGCTTACCGGCAGTTACTGGAATTTCTGAAAGACTACCAGGAAGGATCGATTGAAAGGATTTCGATTCCAGGAGTTATTGCAGGTAATGTAACACTCCTTTCAGGTCAGATAGTTCCGGTTATTATACCGCAATTGAGGGGGATATTTAGCTGGTCTACAAAAGTTCTGATTGAAGATTTAAGAGCCGTGCTCAACCTTTCCGATAAGGAGGGAACTGATATTCGTAACTTCATGGAGCGTGTGTATTATGAGTTGATGAATATGGGCAGGGCTTCATCGGAGAGAGCACTTAACTTTGCTGCAACAAATGCGTATCAGATTGCGGATGTTTTTAAGAATGCGATTGAAAAAGGAATGGTGCTGGATACCATTCAAACAGAAAAAAGCCCTATTTGCAGACCAGATTCGGATTGCTGGGATGTTAAGCTGACATTTTTTGATCCTCTCCATCGTGAAGAAGTCGCAAGAATGGTGTACCGCTTTACTATCGATGTTAGTGACGTGGTACCGGTTTCAATTGGGGATTTACGTTCTTGGTCGATATACTAAATCGAAACTATTTGTTTATGTGCCATCCAAGAATTTCGTCACCTTGGATGGCACCCATTATATTACAATAGTTGTAAATGACGAGGAGAGTGATAATTTAGGAACAGATTATTTTAAATATTCACAGATATGGCGACAAAACAGCTCAATTTATGGAAAAATCAACGAAAAGAATATGGAGGAAACTACGATGAAACTACCAGTACTAGCTAAACCTGTTATGAGAAAGATCAGTACTGTGAAGATCAAGGCAGGAATAAGTCAATCTGATTGCTCTGCTCTATGCTCCAAAAAACAAGGGCTTGCGTGGAAGCTCTGCATGAATATGTGTAATATTAAGGAAAGTGCAGTCACAACTTAATGACTTGCATGATAGGTCAGCCATAAGATTTACAGAATAATGATCTGTACTTGTGGATAGTCCTAATGCAATCGAAGTGAGCGGTAGATGTTCGTACTTTTTAGCATGAATCCCCGCCACTGGTTATTGGAAAAATATGTGGAAAAGGCTGTTTAGAGGTGATGGATAGCTTTGGCTGTCTCGTTGAATCTATCCAAATACTCATTTTGGGTAACCAAAAGTATGGGCTCCTCATGGCTGCAAGAAGTTAGAACTAAGGAGGAAATTGTTTTGAGA
>NZ_LZPK01000184.1:0-4067 GCF_001729375.1 Methanosarcina sp. A14
TTTGGAACAAAAGAACCGGTTTTTCTGCTCGTTTTTTCTTTATTCGGCTTTTCAGGGCTTAAGTTTTTATTCTTTTTTGAAATCGCTGTATCTTTGGCCATAACTTGCTTTAAGGCTCCTTTTTCTCGTGCTTTTATTCGCCCATCATCATTTTTAACATTCTGTAGGAAGCCATAATCTGATTATTTCCATCTCTATCCGTAGGAGCTCCGTGTCCAGGGTACAGGTTTTTTACATCCAGTTTTGTGAGCTTTTCTATTGAGCTAGCCATCTTTTCAGGCACAGAGCCCTCAAAGTCCGTTCTTCCGGAACCCCCGCCTGGAAATACAGTGTCTCCGGAGAAAAGACTTTTTGAGACAGGCTCATAGAGGCAGATACTTCCTTTTGAGTGACCCGGCGTATGGATTACTTCCAGGTATTCTCCATTTCCGATGTCAATTTTATCTCCTTCTTCATATGTAATTGTGGGCCTGACTTCAGGAGCCCGCTCCCCAAAAATCACGGCCACGCTGAGGTAGTCATCATTTATGCCCTCCAGGTCAGCTTTATGTATTCCGACTTTTGCACCGCTTCTTTCGGCAATAACTGCGGCTGCTGCGGCATGATCATAATGGCAATGTGTCAGGACTATTAATTCAATGTCGGTTAGCTTTATATATTTCTCTAGTTGCTTGATAATCAGGTCGCTGTTCATTCCTGTGTCGATCAGCACTTTCCCATTTACCAGATAGACACTGGAATCGTAAGCTGTAGGGCAAATATACCGGACTTCCATAGTTCTTCCTCTTTCACTTCTCTTTTCCTTTTTTCCTTGCTTCCCTTTCCTGCACTTTCTGTGTTACTTCTCTTTCTTACACTTTCCTTACTGTTTACTCTTTGCTTTTAATATGTCTGAGAATTAATGTCTGGAATTAATGTCTAAGAATTAATGTCTGGAATTAATGTCTGGAAATTAATGTCTAAGAATTAATGTCTGGGAATTAATGTTTGAAAATTTAGATACTAAAAGCTCGGCGCGCATTTTCAGTAGTCGATTTTGCGATTTCTGCTGGCTCCATATCCTTAAGTTGCGCTACTACAGGAACAGAGTCTACTATGAAGGCAGGCTCATTTCTGCCTTTGCGGGGAGAAAGGAATGGACTATCGGTTTCCAGAAGCAAGTTTTCAAGCGGAACAGCTTCTGCAAGAGTCTGGTGATGTTCGGAGAAGCAGACAAGAGTTGCCAGGGAAATATAGTATCCCATATCCACAATTTCCCGCATGGTCTCAACAGGGCCGCTATAGCAGTGGTAGATTACCGTATTCACGCCTTTGACAAGTTTCAGCACTTCCGCTTCAGCCTGCCGGGCGTGCACTATAAGAGGTTTGTCCAGATCTTTTGCAAGCTCAATTACCTTTTTGAATGCAGCAGTCTGCCTCTCACGTTCCTCGTTTGTTTTGCAGTCCTGAAAATCCAGACCTGCTTCTCCGATTCCAACTGCTTTTTCTGCATTTTCTTCAATCTGGGCAAGAATAGCATTTATCTCTTTATCCTCGCCTCCTCTGCCAATATCAGGACTCAGGCCAAGCGCGACATAAATATCTTCATTCTTTTCTGCAAGTTCAAGGCTAATACGGTTGCCTTTAAGGGAAATTCCGGAGTTGACCATTCCGACAACTCCTGCCTCTCTGGCTCGTAGAATAGTCTCTTCCCTATCGCGGTTGAATTTAGGAAAATCAAGATGACAGTGGGAATCAATAATTGGATAAGGCATGGATCTGTATTCCATCTCATTTTATTTTACTTTTTATACTAACTATGGAATACAAACCCAAAAATGAGTATGTAGCTCTTATCCGGTTTTTTGTTTTTTAATTATGGCACCTGAGCCCGCCAGTTGTTTGGCCAGCCCAAGTCTTCAATTTTAGCGTTCTGTTTCTCTCTTATACAGCAGGTTCATAGCATTTACAAGGGCTTCTACAGAGGCCATAACTATGTCCGGGTTTGCAGACCTTGCAGTTACAACTCTGCCCTTTTCATTTTCGAGACCTATGTATACATCTGCAAGGGCATCTGCTCCGCCTGTAATTGCATCGATCCTGAATTCCTGGAGTCTGAAGTGGTTACTTTCTCCCAGGATATCTCTTACTGCTTTGAGGGCGGCATCTACAGGGCCAACGCCTGTCTTTGCTGCAATGGTTTCTTTACCTTGGATATCTGCTTTGACTACTGCAGTCGGTGTCAGGATATTTCCTGTCATTACAGAAACTTCTTTGAGTTTAATCAGTTCGTCTTCCGAACTTGCTTTCCCAAGCACGGCAGAGGCAACAGCATAAAGGTCCGCATCTGTAATGTGCTTTCCCTTATTTGCAATATCCTTAATTCTGGATACAATTTCATCAAGCTGCTTGTCATTGCTGATTATGCCTGCAGATTCAAGAGACTGCTTGACTGCATGTTTACCTGTATGCTTACCAAGGACAATACGTCGTTTGTGTCCTACCATTTCCGGTGTCATTATCCCGGGCTCGAAAGTATCGGATTTTTCGAGTACTCCCTGGCTGTGGATTCCGGACTCATGGGAGAAGGCATTTTGGCCTACGACAGGTGTATTTGGAGGCAGCCTGATTCCTGTGTAGTTTTCAACCATTTTCGAGGTTTCTACAAGATACTCAGTGTGAATATTTGTTTTTGCCCCGTAGATTGAGGTCAGACTCATGACTGTCTGGGAAAGATCGGCGTTTCCTGCTCTTTCACCTATTCCATTTATTGTAACCTGAACCTGGGATGCACCTGCTTCGACTGCCATAAGGCTGTTTGCTACAGCAAGCCCAAAATCGTTATGGCAATGTACATCAATAGGAATCGTTATTTCAGCCGCGATATCCTTTATCTGCCTGTACATTGCTGATGGAACCATAACGCCTACGGTGTCTGGTACGTTAATGATATCGCATCCTGCTTCCTGCACTGCTTTGAAAACCTCTATGAGATATTCAGGTTCGGTTCTCGTAGCGTCCATCGCAGAAAACATGCATCTTCTCCCATTATCTTTAATGTACTGGACAGCCTCCACAGCCATTTGAATTACTTCTTCCTGGCTTTTTCTGATGGTATATGTCCGCTGTACTTCAGAAGTAGGGACGAAAGTATGCACAAGTCCTACATCACTGTCAAAACAGGCATCAATATCTTTTTTCAATACACGGGCAAGTCCACAAACCTCAAGATCCAGTCCGGCATGAGAAATAGATTTTACGGATTCTTTATCTCCTTCTGATGAGATTGGAAACCCAGCTTCTATAATGTCTACCCCGAGTTTGTCAAGTTGACGGGCAATTTCCAGCTTCTGGGCAGAAGTTAGAGATACACCAGGGGTTTGTTCTCCGTCACGCAGTGTTGTGTCAAAAACAGTTACCTTTTTATTCCTCATAGGTTCGATGTAAAAATCGATCCCTTCTTTCAGTTCTTACATTCATAGTAATCATCTAGTTGAATGTAGATTTCTAGTATATAAATCTCACGAGAGTTCTTTTATATTTAAACTTAAGTTTTGTTTTTTTATTTTTCGACAGAAACTTATTTATACTAGATGCCCCATTCTAGGGTTGCTTCTCAAGGTGTAACACGACATCTATGAGGATGAAAAACGAAACTTGAAAAACGGGACTTGAAAAACGGAATTTAAAGGTGCCGGAAAAACGAACCTGAAATATGGAAACCAAAGGTGCCTGTAGACATTGTTTTTCTGAAACAATGGCTCATAAAAACGGATAAAGTTAAGGATTCGAAAGTACAACTCTTTTGAAACCTTTTAACTCTTCTCATTTCCCTCTTTCAAAATTGTTCAATCTCCTTTGCAGGAGAAGTTTTATATATAATCAATGTGTTGGATAACTTCCCCGTACATATCAAATGTTCTGAGGAAAACAATACAAAGCTTTATATATAAGAAATTCCTTGTATACCTCCCTCTCACAATGTGATTGTGTCGAGGTAAATAACACAAAGCTTTATATACAAGAAATACCTTGTATATGTCCCTGCGCAAACTGATTGCGTAGGTATAAAAATCACAAATCTCTTT
>NZ_LZPK01000185.1:0-3237 GCF_001729375.1 Methanosarcina sp. A14
GGATTACTAAGAAAAGGTTCATTAAGAGAGGGTTGATGGCTCTCTCTTTCTTTTCGATTTAATTTCCAAACCTATTCACTTAAAAGCTGCTTATCATAATCTGAATACCTATTATGACATGTCAGATATTAACCATCAGATATAACCATCAGGTATGAAATATCAGATAGGTGATATTTTATCTGCAGTTTCTGACCCCGCACCTTTTTTTGAAGAATATTTACTTTCTTTTAAGATTCTGTATCCCCTGAAAAGCAGAAACCCGGACAGCATAAATGCCATAAAGTCCGACACCGGAAAAGCCGCCCAGACTCCATTCAGCTGGTATAAACGGGGAAGGAGAACAACAGCAGGGATCAGAAATAGGAGCTGTCGGCTAATGGATAGAAGGAAAGCGGGTTTTGCTTTTCCCAGGGCCTGATATAGGGTTGAAGTAATTACATTCATACCTATCAAAGGCGTTCCGAGCAACATAATCACTATAGCGTTTTTCCCAAGCTCCATATATTCCGGATCTGTGCTGAATAACCCAAGAAGTTGTTCTTTTAAGAAGTAAATACTAACCAGTCCAAGAAGCCCAGTGACCGTTGTCGCTGTGAGCGATAATTTCACAGCTTCGGTTATCCTTTCATATTTTTTTGCTCCATAGTTGAACCCGACAATTGGCTGCAGGCCAAAGGCCATACCCAGGAGGGTCATGAAAATGATAGAATTAATCTTCATTACCACACCAAAAACAGCAATAGCAACGTCTCCTCCATAAGTTGCAAGTGCATTGTACACGAAAATCATCATGACACTGTTCGCGCATTCCATTACAAAAGATCCAGTACCAATAGCCCCAATTTCCTTAATGATTTTCATGTCTGGTTTCAAGGTTTTGGACCTAAAGCGTACAGCCCCTTTTCCTCTAATATAGTATAGCAGGAGCCAGATCGAAGATATCGTCTGTGATATTACGGTTGCAATTGCAGCGCCTTCAACACCCATCCCGAAACCAAACATGAAAACTGGGTCAAGGAAAATATTGAGGCCGCCTCCTAAAACCATAGCATTCATTGCAAGACGGGCGTTTCCTTCAGATCGGACAATATTCTGAACAGCCGTCCCAAAGACAAAGACAGTTCCTCCCAGTATTATATATTTAAGATATTCTCTAGCATAGGGCATAACACCAGCAGTTGCTCCAAAAACCTTCAAAAGCGGATCAAGATAATAAAGGCAGAGAACGGCTATAAGTACGCTTAAAATCAAACTCAGGGAAAAAACATTTCCAAGTACTTTTTCGGCTTTTTTATTTTCTCGGGCTCCAAGAGCACGCGAGATTATGGAAGAACCACCTGTCCCGAGCATAATCCCAAAAGCCATGATTATCATCTGAATTGGAAAAGCTATTGAGAGCCCGCCTATGGCCTGGACGTCATCTGCTCCATAGGCCATTCCCACAAAAAAGGTGTCCACTACGTTATAAATAGCCTGAACCAGCATTCCGACGACAATCGGGACTGAGAGCTTAAACAAGAGCTTCTTTATGTTATCTTTGCCAAGAAACTCACTTTTTTCATCCATATTTTCATCTCTACCGTTTTTTTACTTCATGTCATTAGGTCTGTCAGATGGAGGCTCGAATCCAGGCTCAAAAAGTTTAATCACAGCTTTATGAATGAGTAACCTGAAAATTTCTTTTTCTTCAAAGGTAAAATCCGAAAAGAGAATAGATATGAAAGCAGTCTGCTTTTTAAATATTATATCTCTCATTTCCTTTCCTTTTCCAGTCAGGTAAACCTTGTAAGCTCGAAGGTCACTTTCGTCTCTTTCCCTATGAACATAACCTTCTTTTTCCAGATTCTGGATTGCTCTTGCACTTGTTGCTTTGCTGACTTTCAGGGTTCTTGCAATAGTCTCCTGTGATACTCCATCTTTGCAGTACAAAAACATTAAAAACTCAAACTGTCCGCTTCCTACCCTGTAAGCATCGAGTTCCTTTGCCATGTATGCCACATTGCTCCGATATATGTGGGCAATTGGACCTAATATTTCTCTAGGGTCTATTTCCTTTAAGTTTACTTTTACAGAATTTTCCATAAATTTATCCTTCACATTTTAGGAACTGAGTGATTCATATTGAAATTGAAAGTATTGAAATAATAGTTGCATATAAAACAGATTTATTGCCTGGAAGAGTTTATTTCAGTCGAATACCCCGCTAGCTTGCTGCGGGGGTGGAAAACTTCCCCAGTAACCGTCGATGATAATGTGATTTATCAGTTCCATTTTCGGTTATTAACTTCTGCTCAAACTAAATTGTTTAAGGTTATTATTTCCTTTAATGGAATTTGGAGTGGTGGTGCGAACATACCCCGTTGCTTGTAGCAGGTTGCTCCAGCGCAACTTTGATTTTTCGGTCTTATATAGCCTGTACTTCACTTTTTATGAGTCTGAATGTTTTTAGTACTGATATCAAATATATGCATTAAATCGTTCCATATGACACTATCAAGGGCTTAATAGGTTTATGAGTATATAATAGTTTCGCATGAGACGAAATTAACATGATAAATAATTACTTTCCAGATAAACTATCTAAACAAGAATAAACAATAAAGTTAGTATTTTTGAAGGGTTTGCAGTGACTGATACTAGTTGTAAATCATATGAGTAAAACATTAAAAACAACATCTTTAGCCTTAAATGATGGTGGTTTAAGTGATATTGTCTCATAAAAAACAATGAATAAAATCAATAAAATATTACATTTGTGCATATTTATATAATATAGAAATTAATCTAAATTTCATGGATTACAAAAACATATTACAGTTACTTAAGAAACCAAATTATATCTATCAATTTACAAATTTATCAGCCGGTTAAAGCAATCTTCCGGAATTATTACAAATATTAATTCAACCTTTATTATCATTCAATCTTTACCTCCTGGATTTAGAGGATCGATTCTGAAAAGCAAAATCACGAATAATGCAGTTACAATCCAGGTACCCCAAAAAAACGGGTTTATGGCAATTTTCAGGAGTGTACCTATGATCACTAATATAACTCCCAATAACAGCAAAATTTGGGTCCTTTTACTCAACTGCTTTCTCTCCGTTATCCATTTTTAAAATAAGCCAGTTTTCAAACAAGGTCAAGGAAGTAAAATTAGTTTTCACAATATCTCAATACCAAAAAATAGGAAACTAAGAAAGGAAATTGACCCCCGTTTCTATTTTCCTTTCG
>NZ_LZPK01000186.1:0-7443 GCF_001729375.1 Methanosarcina sp. A14
AAAAGTAAAATCAAAAGTAAGGTCCAAAAGTAAAATCAAAATGAAATGTTAAAAGTTAAGAATACTGTAAAGGCGCTTTTTACTCATGGGAAATGAGTTCTTCCAGCACTTCTGCCATAACCCTATGCCTGAGAATACGTTTCTGGTTCTGTTCACCTGCTCTCCGGATAGAGTAATCGTCTTCAACCCATTCTATTTTCTCGTCATAATTCACTTTCAGAAGGGTCAATCCATAAGCAGGAGCAGCTTCGATTCCTTCTTCATAAATATCCGGATTCAGCATCTGGAGCAGCCAATCAGTATCACGAACCCCTTTGCCTATCATGGAAAGAGCGGTTACGAGTTTCCGGACCATATTCCAGAGGAAACTATTTCCAACAACATCGATTTTTATAAGTTCTCCATCTATGCGGGCATCGATCCTTTCTATGGTTCGAACCGTACTTTTTTCTCCATTAGTTCGCGAAAAGTTTTCAAAATCGTGCGTTCCGAGCAGAAATTTTGAAGCTTCCCGGATTTTGGAGATATCATACTCTTTTCCGCTCATTACATAGCGGTAGTGCCTGGAAACCGCATCTCTTCTGGCATCAAAGCTTAGAGGCACTTCCGCGTGAGCCCAGACCCAGATTCCGGAGGGCAGTTCGGAATTTATTACCCTTGGAATTGCCAGGTTCAATTTATCCGTGTCAAAGGAGACAACCTGTTCAAGAGCGTGAACCCCGGCATCGGTTCTACCGGCGCAGGTATAATTCGCAGACTTGGGGCTTTCTATAATCCCGAGGTTTCGAAGAGCCTTGAAGAGTTCTCCCTCCACAGTCTCAACATTGGGCTGGATCTGGGAGCCGTGAAACTCGGTGCCTATGTATGCAAGTTTTAAAGCGACTCTCATAAGAATCTCTACTTGGCTTTATTCTTATAATAGACTTCTCTTACAATCAGTACGACTACTATAAAAAGACACCCTAACAGGAACCAGAACCCGGGGTGAAGAGAAAGCATGTCATAAAGCCCATGAAGCCCGCTTGCATGAGTTAACCCTTCAGGAGGGATAGAAGAGCACCCTGGGACAGAGTTTAAACCGTCCGGAGCGGACATTGGAACTTCAGCAACTCCCTTAGTCGGGCCAGACTCCAGTCCAGAGGATAGATTTCCTGCTCCGGATTCCAAAACCTCAGAGCTTGCATTCGCAGCTTCTTCGGGCACCTGCTGATCGAGAGTTATTTTCGGGCTTACGTTATTGCTCTCGTTTATTCCCAGGACCATTTGCTCTGGAGAAGAATTGTCAAATGTTTCCATTGTCCTCATTCTCAAAGGAGCAGTTGCATCAATGACCCTTTTTGCTTTCATATAAGCTGAAAAATATTCTATACCCGCGGCTGCAAAAAAGGCAGCTACTATTACTCCAAGGTACTTTTGCAGCAGGTTTACGAGAGAAAGTCTGTCTATAGAGCTTTTCGAAGGAACGAGGACGATCAGTTTTTCGGCTGACTCGTAGATTTTTACCTGCCTTCCTTTCTTGCTCCACTTTATTTGTTTGATCTTTATAAGATCGGACTCTATAAGGGAGTCAAGATTATACTTAACAGTAGTAAGGGGAAGTTTCAACTCCTCTGCAATACTGGTTGCAGACATGCTTTTTTTCCCGAGCAACTCAAGAATCTTTATTGATGTTTCATTGGAAAGGATCTGAGTGATCTTTCTGGATTCCCCATTTACCGGGAGAACAAGCACCTTGCCGCTCTGCTCCAGTTGCTCAGATCCCGGCAAGGAGTTGCCGGCTGTCGATAAACTATCTTGATCTTCAAGTCCGTCCATAATTACTTCCTGGATTAAAAACCTGTCTATTTTTAACTCAGAGTATAACCTTAGTTTGCGCGAATAAATATAAAGTTTTATTTTTACGGCAGAATATCCATTCATTACTATATCTAGATATAGAATCCAGACCTTAACCTTAAATAGAACATTGTATATACTAATCTAAATTTTCCGCTGGTAACAATCATGATCACAAAACAGCAGGTTCTTGAATTTCTGAAAAATTACGATTTAGAAAACATTACAATTGCAACAATTTGCTCCCACTCTAGCCTTCAAATTTTTGACGGAGCTCGGAAAGAAGGCTTCAGAACTCTGGGAATCTGCGTCGGCAAGCCTCCAAAATTTTATGAGGCTTTTCCCAAAGCAAAACCCGATGAGTATCTTGTCGTCGATAGCTATGCCGATATAATGAACAAGGTTGAGGAGCTTAGAAAGAAAAATGCCATTATTATTCCGCACGGCTCAGTAGTTGCTTACCTTGGCACGGAAAATTTTGCAGAGATGGCCGTACCCACTTTCGGAAACCGGGCTGTGCTTGAATGGGAGTCGGACAGGGATAAAGAACGTGAGTGGTTGCTCGGAGCAGGCATTCATATGCCCGGGAAAATCGATGATCCTCACGACATCAATGGGCCTGTAATGGTCAAGTACGACGGGGCAAAAGGAGGAAAAGGTTTCTTTGTTGCAAAAACCTACAAAGAATTCGATGAACTCATAGACCGGACCCAGAAGTACACGATTCAGGAATTTATTACCGGGACCCGTTATTACCTTCATTACTTTTATTCCCCAATCCGAAACGAAGGATACACTTTAAGCAAGGGCAGCCTTGAACTTCTGAGCATGGACCGCAGGGTAGAATCCAACGCGGATGAAATCTTCAGGCTCGGTTCACCCAGAGAACTCGTAGAAGCAGGAATCCGTCCGACATATGTAGTCACAGGAAATATGCCCCTTGTAGCAAGAGAATCCCTCTTACCACTTATCTTCTCTCTTGGAGAAAGGGTAGTTGAAGAATCTCTTGGCCTCTTTGGCGGGATGATTGGGTCTTTCTGCCTTGAGACTGTTTTTACGGATACGCTTGAGATTAAAGTGTTCGAGATCTCGGCCAGAATTGTTGCAGGAACAAACCTTTACGTTTCAGGTTCTCCTTATGCAGACCTGATGGAAGAAAACCTCTCAACTGGAAGAAGAATAGCTAGGGAAATCAAAATAGCAGCTCAAACAGGCCAGCTCGATAAGATAATATCCTGAGCAGGTAATAACTTCAAGAAAATGAACTTTTAGAGTATATTGATAATTAAGTTTTCAAGCTCTAAAAATTAGATTTTTCAAGGTTGACTGCCTTTTTAACCTTTAATTTTTTGGTTTTCCAAACAAGTTTTTTCAGGACTTATTGGGAAATACACATCTACTGTTTTTCTTACTTCTTTTAACCACTCTAATCGTTCCTCAAGCTTGCTCGTAACTATAACCCCAAACATTCTTCTATGAAAATTTTTTACTCCGCAGAAATCGAAAACGCAGTTTTTCCATAATATCTCAAGCGGATCCCCAAACACTTGCAATTCCCGTTCTCTCGGTGTGTTTGATGTGTTAAATACTAAAGCAGTTTTTGCTTTTAGCAATCCTATTGGTATTCCTTCGCCGCTATCTCCTTCTTTAAATTCATATGCTACTCCAGCACGTACTACTCTATCCACCCATCCTTTTAAAATCGCAGGAGGTTGCCCCCACCAGTTTGGATGAATAATAACGATTCCTTCAGCTTTACTAATTTCATTGCAGTGTTCTTCTATTACACCTTCTAAAAGGACACCTTTAGGAATTTCCTGATCTGAGAGAATCGGATTAAATTTTTCTTCATAAAGATCGTGAAAAAAGACTTCATGTCCGTTATTTGAAAGAGTTTCTATAACGGTATTTGCAATCGCATGATTAAAACTACCTTTACTTGGATGTCCAAGAATTACCAGTACATTCAACGAACTCTACCTCTCTATCCTGTGAATATATTGTTATACTGACGACATCACATATCTACATGGCCTGAGACTTTTCAGATATCATCCTTATACGAAAGGAAAAAGAAAAACTCAAAAAAAGAATTTTTATTTAATTATGGATACGTAAATTATTTTAAATAGTTTTCAGTCTGATATTATCAAGATGCCTAAAGTCGAAAATAAAGAACTAAGACCTGTTTTTTGGGGAAAAAATACTGGGACGCTGCGTGTACTTGGAAGTGAAGAGAACCCTGGAAAGGGTCTCCTGTCAATTGGAAATTACATGGCACTTGACCACTCGCGGGGAGCAGCCGTTTATCTTGATGCCCTGAAGCCTCATGCTATTTTGATCTGTGGGAAAAGAGGATACGGAAAATCCTATACTATGGGCTGTTTGCTTGAAGAACTTGCCTTTCTTGAGCCAGCTATTAAGAAAAGACTTGCATCTGTTGTCATTGATACTATGGGGATTTTCTGGACAATGAAATATCCAAACGCTTTTGAAGCACGGAAGCTTAAAAATTGGGAACTCACTCCAGCCGGGCTCGATATTGAGATTTTCGTGCCCGTGGGCAAGGTTGAGGCTTACAGAAAGCGGAATATCAATGTAAAGCCATTTTCCATCCCAATAAGCAAACTTTCAGGAAGCCAGTGGTGCAGGATCTTTAGTATCGAAGAGGTTTCTCCTCCTGGAATTCTGCTGGTAAGGGCAATCGAATCCCTCAGGGAAAAAGGAGAAGCATATTCTTTTGAAGAAATTCTCAGTGAGATTGCACGAGACCCTCGCTCGGATGAGACTTCGAAAGGGGCTGCAGAGAATTACTTTAGAGCAGTAAATTCCTGGGGCCTTTTCTCAAAAGAAGGAACAAAACTGTCAGATCTCGTATCAGGGGGAAGAACAACTATCCTTGATGTGAGTACGCTTGAAAACGAAAACGTCTGCGCTGCAGCAGTATCAATTATTGCAGGCAGGCTTTATGAAGCAAGACTTGAGGCAAGAAGAGCTTACGAAAAAAAGCTGATGGGAGAAAAGACCGATGAAGAAGAATTTCCCATGGTCTGGCTCTTTATAGATGAGGCTCACATTTTCATACCCGCAAAGACCGAAGGCCTTGCCTCGAAAGTACTGATTAACCGCTGCCTCAGACAGGGTCGGCAGCCTGGCCTCTCCCTTGTCCTGGCCACCCAGCGGCCTGCAAGCCTGCACCCTGATGTGGTTTCCCAGAGTGACCTTCTTATCTGCCACCGCCTTACGGCAAGTGATGATATTCTTGCTCTGGAAACTTCGAGGCCTCTTTATATGCAGGAAAATATCCAGGCATATATTAAGAAGATGGGAAGTGAAAGAGGGGCTGCCCTGATAGTGGATGACCATTCCGAGTCAGTTCATCTTGTGCGCATCCGTCCAAGAATAAGCTGGCACGGAGGAGGAGAACCAAGTGCTTTTGAGCCTCATACCAAAGAAAAAAGCAATAAAAATGACGTTCAACTACAAAAGTAACTCATTTTATAGATTTTTTTGGAAACTGATGAGTAAGAGAATTGTAATTGTTAACTAATTTTTGAGTAATATTAGAGTAATATTAGAGTAATATTAGAGTAATATTAGACATGTTAGAGTCATGTTAGAAAATAATATAAATATTACCTGTGATACTTCAACCCTGTGAATGCAGCTAAATTCGGGCTGTAAAAATTCGGGCTCTTCGTCATTCTCTATGGATAAGATGATTTCAATTCGAGACCGCATTGGTTTTTATGAAGACATTACGAGGATATCCACACAAAACAACGAAGAGCCAAAATTCTAATGTAGCTGCATTTAATTGCAACAAAGACCGGTGATGTTATGAAAGGAAGAGCCTGGAAGTTCGGAGACGACGTGGATACGGATGCAGTGATTCCCGGAAGGTACCTGATTTACAATACCCCTGAAGAGCTTGCAAAGTACACGTTTGAAGGTGTACGCCCCGAATTTGCAAAAAAAGTTCATGAAAATGATATAGTGGTCGCGGGAAACAATTTTGGTTGCGGCTCCTCGCGTGAGCATGCGCCCCTTGCCCTGAAAGGAGCAAAGGTAGCCTGCGTAATTGCAAAATCTTTTGCAAGGATCTTTTTCAGGAACTCAATAAATATCGGAGTTCCTGTCCTGGAATGTCCTGACACTGACAGGATTGAGGATGGAGACGAGCTTGAAGTAGATCTGTCCACAGGAACTATTGAAAACAAGACAAAAGGTGAGACCTACCAGGCAACCCCTCTCCCTGATTTCGTGCGTGAAATCGTGGATGAGGGAGGACTTATAGAATATGCCAGGAAACTGGTCTCTGAACGCTAAAAAAACAGGAAATCTGTCCTGAGACAGCCCTGTCCGCGTTTGAGATCTCACAATAAAAAAGGCAGTTTTGCCTGTAAATTTCAAAGGAGTACAAATATGACGCAGTATAAGATTCCGGTCCTCCCGGGCGACGGGATAGGCCCAGAAATTATCGCCGAAGGCAGAAAGGTAATAGATGCCGCTGGCGAAAGATTCGGTTTTGATGTAGAGTGGATTGAATACCCGCAGGGAGCAGATCATTATCTTGAAACAGGAGAACTGATTTCGGAAGATACTTTAAAGGAGCTATCCGGATACCCTGCCATTTACCTTGGTTCCATCGGAGACCCAAGGATTGCCCCTGGTGTCCTTGAGAAGGGAATCTTATTAACTGCACGCTTTTATTTTGACGAGTATGTTAACCTTCGCCCGATAAAACTTCTTGACGGAGTATGGACCCCGCTCAAAGACAAAACCTCGAAAGATATCGATTTTGTGGTTGTCAGAGAAAACACTGAAGACTTCTACGTAGGGGTCGGCGGCCGAGCAAAAACAGGAGCAAGCAAAGATCTTCTTGAAGTAAAAAGAACGCTCTACTCCGCAAAATTCGGTCTTGATATCGAGACTGACAGCGAAGAAATAGGATACCAGATAGGCCTGATCTCCAAAGAAGGCACAGATAGGGTTATCGAGTACGCCTTTGACCTTGCTGAGAACCGGAAAAAACACGTTTCTTCCGTTGACAAGGCAAACGTGCTTTCCGATATCTACGGCTTCTGGAGAGAAGAGTTCAATGCAATTTCTGCAAAACATCCCGGCGTTACTACAGACTTTAATTTCGTTGATGCCGTCACAATGTGGTTTGTGAAAAACCCAGAATGGTTCGATGTGGTTGTAACCCCGAACATGTTCGGAGACATTATCACTGATCTCGGAGCCATGATCCAGGGCGGCCTTGGCCTTGCTCCCGGCGGAAACATCAACCCGAAAGGCACAAGCATGTTCGAGCCTATTCACGGTTCAGCCCCGAAGTACAAGGGACAGAACAAGGTCAACCCGATTGCCACAATCTGGGCAGGTGCAATGCTCATAGAACATCTCGGAGAAAAGGAAGCAGCAGATACCATAGTCAATGCAATCCAGAAAAACATCCTGGACGGCAAAGTCAAAACCTACGATTTAGGCGGCAAGAGCACAACCTCAGATGTCGGAGACGACATTACAAGGATAGTAAGGGGAGAATAATTCAACTCTCCCTTTCCCATACTTTTTTTTCATCATTCCTTGTTCATTATTCCT
>NZ_LZPK01000187.1:0-8176 GCF_001729375.1 Methanosarcina sp. A14
AACATGACAAAAATGGGGAACATGACAAAACCCGTGACATTTAATATAGTCGGAAAGGTGGTCATAGTCAATGACATTGGAAATATGACCGAAAAAGCGCTTATAATTGGCAAAATGGAGAATATGCCCGGAAAAGTGATTATTTTCGGAAAAATGGATAAAATGGGTGTAATGGCCACAAGAATGGAGACTAGGTCAGCCGGAAATATGTCTGCCAGAATGGCCACAAGAATGGAGAACATGTCCGGAATGGCAGAAAACCTGCAGAACATGACCATAGTCAAGGTCGGAACCATGACTGGAACTGTGACATGCAATATGACCAAAGACATGGAAAACATACCCAAAATGGCCGCAAAAATGGAGAACAAGACCGGAAGAATGGAAAACCTGACTGTGCTCGCGGCTGGAGATATGAGTGGGACCATAACATGTGATCTGACTGGAAAAATGATTATAATCAGAAACATGGGTAGTATGGAAGAGGTAGCCGGAAAACTATCTAATATGCCCGGAATGGCCGCAAGAATAGAGAACATAACCGGAAAAATGGGGAACATGACCAGACCCATGATGTGTAACATGACCGGAGGCATGATTATATTTAAAGATATGGATAATATGGCCTCAATGGTCGAACAAATGGATAATATGCCTGGAATGGACGAAAAAATGAATTATTTGAGCGGAATGGACGCAAGTACGGTTATACTAGAGGATATGGGCATGACTGGAATGGCCGGAGAAATGGAAGACGTGACCAAAATGCCCGGAAAAATGGGTGTAACCGGAAAAAAGATTATGATCCGAAATATGGATGATATGACTCAAATAATAACCAGAACCGTTACATGCAACATTACTGGAAACACGACTACTATTAAGAACATGGGGAACATGACCGAAAAATTAGGTATGAAGTAACTATTGATCGGTAAAATGTTCGTGTAACAAAGTATGAATAAGGAAAGGATTACCTGTCAGTTTGATTGAAAATCCGCCTCAGGAAGTAGAAGCTGCAAATATATAGTATTTACAGTTCCTTACTTCTTTATTTTTCCAGTTTTTTATCGTGCATTATCTACTCGACATGCATTATCTACTCGGCATGTTTACCTGATATCCAAAATCAGCCTTTCGATCTATTTCTGCTCTTACCGGATATTCGAGCGTCAAACAAACTTCCGGACTAAAATAGATTTATCAATAAGTCTATAAATGCCCTAAGAATACTTATTATATATATCAGTTATTTCTTTTAACAATGCAAGTGCACTAATTTGCATGTGATCATATACTTGATGAGAGTAAAACACATGGATAAATAGCAATTAAAAGAAGAAAGAATGGAATTACTTTCCCAGATTGATTCTCTTTTTGATTTCCTTCTCACGTCACTGTCAATTTTATGGTTGATTCTTATTATTATAGACTTAGTGTCTGGTCTTTCACCTACATTGCAGACATTAAGTTTTTTTATCTGGGGAATATTTATAATTGATTTTTTTATCGAACTGGAAGTTTCCCCGAAAAAGAAGGATTATTTAAAGGAAAACTGGCTTGTCGCTCTTTCCCTGTTTTTGCCTGCATTGAGAATCCTGAGGCTATTTAGCGGATTCAAGCTGGTTGGTTTTGCAAGCCATGTCAGATCTCTTCATCTGGCCAGTGTTCTCTCTTCTTTTTATCGGAGCTTAAGAACAGTCCGACAGATAATGGAGCAGCGAGGCTTGATATATATTCTGCTGCTTACGACTTTGATAACTCTACTTGGAGCCGCGGGGATATATGATTTTGAGCGGCAAGGTTTTACTTCTTATTTGGATGCTCTCCGGTGGACAGCAATGATTATGATTACAGTAGGAAGTAATTACTGGCCAAAAACCGCTGAAGGAAGGATACTGGCCTTCTTATTATCTGCTTATGCTTTATACATTCTCGTATATGTAACTGCGGCCCTTGCACACCTTCTTGTCAGAAGTGAAAAGTCGTTCTCAAAAGAGATTGAAGAACTGCGCAGCAAAGTACAGTGTCTTTCCAGTGAAATTAACAGGTTTTCAGAAAGGGAAAAAAAGTAGATTTGCAAAATTTTTCAATCTTTTTTGCTACTGGTTCTTCTCTGTTTTCCTAATTACGACCTACCATTTATCAGGCAAACACCGATAAAATTTGCAGATTATTGCATAGCTTAAAATTCGTTTTTTAATTTAATTCCTTGAATTGACAAGGCAATTTCAAATTACTGAGCGAGCATGAACGCTCTTTGAATTAAGTATAAATTAGGTTTTGAAATAAGTCTATTAACAAAAAAAGTCTATTAACAAAAAACGTTTCGGCTAAAGATAATAAACTATAAAAATAAAATTATATAAAATAGGCTGTAAATAGTATATTATTTGATATATTCTTTTAATTAACAATGGTTTCTTATTTATATTTCTATATCTATTATATTCTTTGAGTATAATCTCCTGTTGGTACGTACTATTTGTTGGGGCAACTTGGGATCATTTTAATCGGTACATTTTTTCGGCACATAAAATGAGAGCAAAATCTGTCGGTAATATGCCTTCCAGAATACCGTCAATAACTAAGTGATAAAATAACGCTTAAGTGCTGTATATACCGATAAAAATGGTTGAAACACCGACAGCTTAGTCGTATCAAACAATAGGAGTGTGTACAAATGAGAATACTTAAGAAGACAATAAGCGTGCTAGTGCTGGTCTTTTTTGTAGCATCTCTGACAGTTGGGTCAGCCAGTGCAGGTTACTGTAAAAATAAATGCGACTGCAATAAGGATAAATGCTGTGACTGGGGATGCAAAGATAAATGCAATCACAAAGATAAATGCGGCTGCGGCTGCGGCTGCGACTATGACTTTGACTTCGACGCCTTCTTTGGAGGTAGCTTCTTCGGATACGATTGCTTCCTAGGAAATGGTTGCTTCTTTGGAACAGGCGACTCCTGGATTGACGGCTGGAATGACTGTTGTTAACTAGACTGTCATAATATAAGTTAAAGCATGATTACTCATTCGTAACGTCTTACATCAGGCTGCAAGGACCATTAAGTCCTCAATAGTTCAAGTTTAGAGTTTCTATGGGGGAGTACTCTTAACAGAAATTACGCGTTTAAGTAGTAAAAGAAGTATGAGCACGTACCTCTATCACATATATAAATTAGACATTTAAAGTCTTATGCGACTGGTTCTTTAGTTTAACTGTGTAGTTTCTTTCTCTATACTGGATAGCAGTCATCGAAGTGAATTTACGAATGAGCCTCATTTTATTTTTCTTAGAGATCATAATCTGACAAATCTGCCGAATTTTTAAGAAAGTTTCTGATTTCTGACTCTTAGGTATAGCTTGATTAAGGAAAAACTCCTGAGGCTCAAATTACTAACTTCTACTTTGTACCCGATGATTAGCGTTACATTTTTCCTGTTACTGATTTAATTTATACAGGATTTTCTCTTAACCTACTTTCTGCAGGTCGACATTTATTTTTTGGCAATTTTTAATGATATCGATTTTGGAAAAATCAGATTTCAGGTGTAAAATCGATATCCTTCAGCAAGAAAATTCCTTAACCGATGATCATATAATTGGCTTAGTTTATTTAAGGAAATATAGTTGTATCTGGAAAGTAATTTTTACATAAATAAAGAATTCATAGAAACCGTGTGTATTCTGCAAAGAAATAAATGTATCTATTAACTTTTAATGATCTCAAATTTATAGCACTGGAGGAGTTTGATTGAATAAAGGAAATTTGACGTATTTTGTTGCTCTTATTTTCCTACTTCTTGTAGCCTTTTTAATCTTTTCGGAACAGAGAAAGGAAAAAAACTCAGGGATTGAGAACGTAAGTGTACAGGAAGCAAAAGAGATGATTGAAACAGGCGATGTATTCGTACTTGATGTTCGTACGCCTGATGAGTTTAACTCATCTCATATCAAAGGAGCGACCTTAATTCCCCTAAGCAATGCCTTTGGATCAAATTTGAGTTCGGATAGTCTGCTTAAAGCTCGTATAGACGAAGTACCCAAAGAGAAAATACTGGTTTACTGTAGAACAGGACGCAGAAGTGATACGGCAGGTAAAATGCTTGTAAACGCAGGATATTCCCAGGTTTATAATATGGTAGGAGGTATCATTGCCTGGACAGATGCAGGATATCAGGTTGTCAGCTCTGAAGATACAGAGTCTGAAGGCTCACATAATTGAAATTACATAGTCTGCACTTCTAATCGGCATCACATCACCTTATATAAGGAGCCGATTTTATCGGCCACAACTTTTGTATTTTTATTGTTCCGCATCTCAGTGAGCCAATAATTCTAATCATTTTCCTTTTTTTCAATATATTTCAATTGAAACCTGTTTTTTTCCAAGTGCAGTAACTTCAAACGAAGTAATTTTAAACGAAATAACCTCAAAAATAACTTAAAAAGAAATAACTCAAAAGAAATAACCTTAAATGCAGTAGCCTCTTAAGATCACTACTACATATTCTCTCTATGATTACTCTATACTTGTTCTGTAACTGAAAAGACTTTTATTCTCTAGAAATCTAAATTTACAATGAACTAAAAATTATAAAACTGGTTTTATATTATCACATTGGTGATAAAAATCAATTGAGTATTAAGTTTGGGGGTATAGAATATGGGAAGAGATGCACCAACCGAAGAGAAAAGCTCGATAACACCTAGAGATCGAAATGTAACTTTTGAAAGAGGCACTGAGTTTGTGGTTCCTTATGTAGAAAAAAATATTAGCAGGTGTAGATGTTCACAGTGTCCAGTTCAGGCTAAGAGTCGATGTGCACAGAGTGAGGTCAAGAGTGCAAAACAGGCATTGAAGAATGCTCATGCAGGTGAAGTTCCAGACCCAGAAAATGTTCCGGGTGTTTATTGCTCGGAAGGTCCGGCCCCATGTCAGGACCTTGACTTTGACAGACAATGCATCTGCAGTTCATGTGAAGTCTGGAAGGAATATGATCTCAAAAATGCAAATCCAAACAACCATTTCTGTCAACATGGCAGAGCGACCTGATCTATCACTTCTGTCAGATGCTCAACATAATTAATTTATTTATTAATTTTTATTGGATCTTTGATTTAATATTTAGATAGTGTGTTTAAATTTCACTTGTTTTTCACTTGTTTTTCACTTGTTTTTCACTTTTTCTTAGAATTAGATTGCAATGGAAGCAGTTTTCTGGATTTATGAAAATTTAGTCTCTCACCGAAAATACTATATCTTTTGATAAATATTGTTATTGATCAGTCAAAATATTTTGGGGTTGGCAAGTATAATTCTAATGTTTAATCCTAGGGCCTATCTTAGGTTTTTCAAGATTTCTAAAGGCTCAAATAGCCCTATTTCAACTTATGGAGGAGAAAAATAAATGGTATCCTCTTTACTGGCAAACGTTGACGTACTTCTTGGCTTTGCTATCTTAATTCTTACTATTTTCTACAGATTTCAAGTTCCTCCTGTACTTGGTTTTCTTGTAACCGGAATGCTGATTGGCCCATATGGGCTTGGTATTCTCAATGGAGGACAGAATGAACTGAATGCCGATCTCGGTGTAATCTTTTTACTCTTTACAATTGGAGTTGACCTCTCCTTAAAAGAACTATGGAAGATGAAGAAGGCTTTATTCTTGGGTGGAACTCTCCAGATCCTCTTAACTATATTTCTTACCCTCATTATTTGTTCATCTCTAGGTTTTAACTCCACTACCTCTGTTTTTTTCGGTTTTTTGATATCACTTAGCAGTACTGCAATAGTACTCAAAGTCCTCCAGGACAGAAACGAAGTTTATACACAACATGGGAAAACCTCACTTGCAATTTTGATATTTCAGGATCTCGCTATCGTTCCCCTAATTCTTATTACCCCATTATTGGCTGGAGATTCTCTAAGCTTTGAAGGTTCACTTTCAACCGTTTTTCTCAAAGGTTCACTGGTCATTCTGGTTTTTATCCTGAGTGCCAAATTCCTGATTCCCTACATATTCTACCATGTGGGCAGGACGGGCAATAAAGAGTTATTCCTTGTCAGTGTTGTTTTCATTTGCCTTTCTACCGCTCTCTTTACCTCAAGTATCGGGCTGTCTCTTGCCCTTGGCGCGTTTTTAGCTGGGATTGTCATATCAGGCTCCCAGTACAGCCAGCAAGCAATGGGCAATATTATACCTTTGAGAGATATGTTCATGAGCTTCTTTTTTGTGTCTGTAGGGATGCTCTTGAACACTGAATATTTGCTTGATCATCTCATGATCCTTATTATTGCTTCAATTGCCTTAATAATTATAAAATCAATAGCAGGAGTAGCTAGTACTTTTCTTCTCGGCTGCCCTCTTCGTGCAGCTATATTGACAGGGTTTGCATTGTCTCAGGTAGGAGAATTTTCTTTTGTTCTATCCAGATTGGGGGTGGAGTATTCTCTCATGACTGAAGAGGCTTACCAGGCGTTTCTTGCAGTTTCTATAATTACCATGGGAGTTACGCCTTTTTTGATTAATGCTTCCTACAAGCCCATCGATTTCCTTGTCACAAGAGTTTCAGGAACAACCAACGGCCTGAAGCTAATACATGGCTTATATTCGGAACCTATTAAAGAAGAAGAACAGGCTGAGCCTGAAATGAAAGACCATTTAATCATCGTAGGTTTTGGTTTTTCCGGAAGAACAGTCTCGAAGGCTGCAAAAGCCGCAGGCATCCCTTATATTATTGTAGAAGCAAACCCTGAAATTGTTATCCAAGAAAAACAGAAGGGGGAAAACATCCACTATGGAGATGCAACTTTTGAGGTTGTACTGGAACATGCAGGCGTTAAGAGTGCAAGAGTTCTTATTATCGGGATCTCAGATTCAACCGCCACAGGTAAGATCGTAGAAATTGTGAAAAAATTGAATCCGAACATCTGTATCATCGCAAAAGTAAGGGATCTGCAGGAAATGAAACGCCTCAATTCCCTGGGAGCGGATGAAATCATCCCCGAGGAATATGAAACCTCAGTAGAAATCTTTGTCCGCGTGCTGGAAAAGTATCTGGTTCCGAGAGAGAACATTGAAAAACTTGTAAATGATGTGCGGGCTAATGGCTACCGGATGCTGCGAAAATTGTCAGGGAATACATGTGATGATAGCGAGTTCAGCATAAAAGACGGGCTTCCTGGAGTTGATATTCAGGTTCTGAAAGTGGAAGATGGTTCAAGTTTCGATGGAAAAGCCCTTGAAGACCTGAACTTCAGAAAAAAACACGGAGTTACAGTACTTTCGGTTCGCAGAGGCTCAGATCTGATTTACACTCCAGAAGGAAATTTCATCCTTCATGCAAAAGATGCCTGTATCCTTCTTGGAAAACCTGAGGATCTTTGCAATATAAGAAGGTTCTTTGAAAGTATTCACGGATAATCAACAATTTCGCTAATTAAAATTTCACGAATTAATTTTCATGTTTTCTCGATCTGCAATACAACATATATCCCATGCTTCCTGAGTTTTTACCATGCGTCAGATCATTCTCGCGTCTGCATCTCCAAGGCGAAAAGAATTGATTAAACAACTTATAGGAGATGACTTCCTGGTCTATGCCAGTTCCTATGAAGAATCTCCTTGCCCTGGCATACACCCTGAAGAACTTCTTTTAAAGCATTCTGTCGAAAAAGCCAGAGACGTAGCCAAACATCTTAATTCCGGGCTTGTAATTTCTGCTGATACCTCGGTGCTTTTTAATGGAAAACTCATGGGAAAGCCAAAATCTTCCGAAGAAGCAGAGAAAATACTGAAACTCTTAAGTGGACAGCAATTCCTGGTTATAACCGGGCTTACAGTCCTTGACCTGGACAGAAGGACAGAAATCAGTGAACTGGAATCCACAACGGTCTGGATGGACAAAATAAGCAATGAACAGATTTCAGCCTATGTCAGAACAGGAGAACCCCTTGATAAAGCAGGAGCTTTTGCTGTTCAGGGAAAAGGGGCAACCTTTGTGGAAAAAATAGAGGGTGATTTCTTTAACGTCATAGGTCTCCCTCTTTTCCGTCTTGGAAAGATCCTGCAGAAAGCTGGAGTATCTATATTTAGTGAAGATCTATCCTGAAAACCATTGTACTGCAACCGCTATGATGGTTGATCCTTTCGTTGCTGAGTTTTTCGGTC
>NZ_LZPK01000188.1:0-23036 GCF_001729375.1 Methanosarcina sp. A14
AACTGTTTCATTTACTGACCAAAGTACAGGAAAACCAACTAAATGGAAATGGAGTTTTGGAGACGGAAAAACTTCAAGAGAAAAGAACCCAAAACATCATTATTTGCAGGAAGGAAACTATAAGGTTACACTTACAGTAACCAATGCTGCAGGCAGTAGTACTGTGAAGAAGATAAATTACATAAAATTGACAACAAATACAAGACCCGGGATGTTCTAAAAGCAAATAAACCTTAAATTGAAATAATAGAAAAAAGACCAGGTCTAAACGGAGTGGGGAAATTGTTTATTAAATGTAATATTCAGCCTGGATAAACAACATCAACGCCATCGTTATTAAGATTCAATGTACAAATCTCTGTGAATACGTTTTCTTTGATTGTTTGAGGTTGATTACGCTTTCTCACTGTTCATCTGTTAGTTATCAAACTCCCAGTTTTCGATTTTTCACTGTTGTCATCTGTTAGTTATTAAACTCCCAGTTTTCATCAAAATTGACATCAATAAACTTTCTTGGTAGGCTGAATAAATAATTTAGCTTGGAAAGAACAGCTATCAAGCCTTGAGTGATTAGACTTAAACGGTTATTTGTGCATGTTATTCAAAGAATATTATGTTCGTTTTATCCTCTTCTTTTTTGAAAATAAGTCTCAACCTTTTTCTCACGTTCCGTAGGTTTCAGATAACTAGATAATTTTGATTTTAAAGTAAAATTGTGATATTGATTACTGTATTGATATCACTGTCATGTTTTGTTTTGCAATTAGAATTTGTGTCTCTAACGTCAAGAGTCCAATTAGAGTTATAATATCCGCAAGTACTACAAAATTTAGAAGAAGGTTCAAACTATCCTGTTCTCAGGACAGTTTTCCAAGCCATTTGACTTCATATTCTAACCTTGCTACCGATATGTAACTTCAAAAATCATACTACTGGAATTTCTGAGATTCAATTCTATATGTTTACTTTTCTAAATTTCTATATTAACCATACTTTTTTTCATAATTTAGTATGATTAAATATCCATAATTCTTTTATTTTTAAGAATATTTGATATTATATTAAGCAGTAGATCTTTAGAGCTCAGAAGTATTTTATAATTGGACACTGATCTCTATAGGGGTTTAGTACTCTGTAATAAAGTTTAACGCCTGCATATCTGTCATAAAAACATAGCTACTTGACAGCTATATATATTAATTTTCTTGAATGCAGGGTCTGAAAACCCAAGTGGTTTGGTTACAGAAAGTCTTACCCACTAATAAAGAAATAACGTTGAAAAGGAGTGTGAATATGTGGAAAAAAAAATCCATAGGCCTTTAAGGAAAGATGTTTCTAAACTGTTATGTGTCATATGTACATCATTATTATTAGTATCTCTATTTTCATTTACCGGCTTGGCTGGAGATATAAACACATCCTCTACTATTAGCTCAGACGATAAGATCTCAACAAGTTTGACCTCCGAACTTACTAAAATTTCAGAAAACGAACAAATTCCAGTAATTATAACACTACCAAATCAGAAGATCGCGTTTAATACTGCTGCTGGAAAATCTCAAATTGAGAGTGAACAGAAAAATCTCATAACGTTTCTTAAAAATGAAAAATCAAAAAACAAGGTAAATGAAATAAAATCTATTAAAATTATTAATGCTGTTGCTGCTAAGGTAACCCCTGAAGTTTTAACTTCTCTTGCCGGAAGATCTGACGTTTCGAATATTGAACTTGACAAAGTTGTCTCTATAAAAGGGCAATCAGAACTTTCTTTCAAAAAAATAGAATCATCAGCTACCCAGTCGAATAGTGCATCCATAAATGCATGGGGAGTGGATAAGATTAACGCGCCTGCAGTATGGAATCAGGGTATAACCGGTAAAGGAATAACTGTTGCTGTCGTGGATACAGGAATTGATGCGACACATCCTGATCTTGATGATCTTGATGACAATCCCAGTACAAATGATCCGAAAGTTGTCGGCTGGATTGACTATGTAAACTCAGAGTCATCTGCTTATGATGATAACGGGCACGGCACTCATGTATCCGGAACCGTTTCAGGAACCGGGGCTAATGGAATACAAACAGGAGTTGCACCAGGTACAAAGCTGATTGTAGCAAAAGTTTTCGATTCAGAAGGTGATGGATATTTATCTGATTGTATTCTCGGTTTTGAGTGGGCAGTTAATAATAATGCCCGTATTATAAGTTTTAGCGGTGGATCTTCAGAACATGATTCGTTATTTACAACCGCGATAAACAAGGTGGTGGCGGCAGGTGTAGTTCCTGTTATAGCGGCTGGTAATGATGGTGAGGGTGGATCTGGCACAATCACATGCCCGGGTGATGAACTCAATTCACTCACTGTCGGTGCAACGGATTCCTCCGATGTAATCGCAGATTTCAGTGGTCGGGGTCCTGTCACTCTAAATGGCCAAAAATACGTTAAACCAGATTTCTCTGCGCCTGGTGTGTCTGTTCCTTCAACGTACCCAGGAGGTGAATATGCATATGGGACTGGAACTTCCATGGCAACACCACACGTTTCCGGTGCTGCAGCATTAATTCTGCAAAAAAACCCTACTATGACGCCGGCTGAAGTAAAGAAAGCATTAGAAGGTGCAGCAGTAGATCTTGGATCGGCAGGAAAGGATAATGATTACGGTTCAGGCAGGATCGATGCATACAGTGCAGTGTTTGGCAAAGGACCTGTTGCAAACTTTTCTGCAACTCCTACCTCTGGAAAAGTTCCATTAACAGTTGCCTTTACTGACACCAGTACAGGAACGCCTACTAAATGGTTCTGGAATTTTGGAGATGGATCAAAGTCATACCACCAAAATCCAAAGCATAAATATTCCAAAGCAGGTAATTATACGGTGGCTCTAACAACAAAAAATACTAAAGGTAGTAACATGGTAACAAAAACAGATTACATAGTAGTAGTCTCAAAACCTACTGCTGCATTTTCTGCATCTCCTACCTCCGGAAAAGCTCCATTAACTGTTGCCTTTACTGACCAGAGTTCAGGAAACCCCACTAAATGGAAATGGAGTTTTGGAGACGGAGCAATTTCAAGAGAAAAAAATCCAGAACATCAGTATTCACAGGAAGGAAAATATAAGATTACACTTACAGTAAGCAATTCGGCAGGTGGCAGTACTGTAAAGAAGATAAATTACATAAAAGTGACAACAAATACAAGACCAGGGGTATACTCTAAAAGCTAATAAATACTCTAAAAGCTAATAAACCCTTAAATTAAAAAAGGAAAAAAGATCAAGGTTAAACGGAGTGGGGAAATTATTTTATCAAATATGATAACAAGATCATCTTTGATTATAATTTATAAATGCCTGGCACTAAATCTTCTAACGTTTCAGTCCGGTAAGGATAGATTTTCAATTTTCTGTAATATTGAAATATACTTATTTTCTATATTTTCCCATGAGTAATTTTGCAAAACAAACTCCATCCCATTTTTACCCATAACATTCCTCATTTCATCTCTTGCCAGTAGAAGGTCCAGACACGCCTTAAATTCCTCATAGTTTTCGTAGTACAGGCCGGCATTGCCTCTGATACACTGACCTTTTAACACGTCACACTTCCCATTTACAAGTACAGGAGTTTTACAAAGCCAGGATTCAAGCAGGACCATAGACAAACTTTCGTACTTTGAGGGCATTACTAATAGTTTTGCCGCTTTGATTCCTTCAAACTTATCCTGTTCAGGAACAAAACCTAAGGAAAGGATATCAGGGCTTTGAGGGATCTTCATAGTCTGTTTTCCCAGTAACACGAGTTTAACCGAAGATTCCTTTTCCTTTTTATACCGAAGAAAATACTCAAACAGCTCCTGACAACCTTTAGACTCGTCTACTCTTCCGACAAAGATAATGAAATCATCCAGATTATACTTGCGGGCAAACAAAGCTGCATTAGTTTTATCCGGAATATCTATACCTACACCCACAACATCAGAAGGTATATTCGAAACCCTGAATTTTGAGGTGACAAAATTCTTCTCTTCTTCGGTATTAAAAATAAACCGCCTGGGAGATTTGAAGAGCGAGTCAAATATCGACAAATAGATCGGAGGTTCGTCGTGTGCCGTAGGAACAAGTAGAGCTTTTTCTTTCACCTGTGGAAGGCCGAAGAAGGTAGTACAGTAAAGATAGGTAAAAAAGATAAAGCAAGTATAATCATCTTTAGCATTTTTTATGTAATTTAATAAGTGTGTTGAATACGGGCCCTGCATTTTCATCCATTTAACTTCGTCTTCGTAGGTGGGGCTATTTCCAAGGATTTTCTCAGAGAATTTATTAAATGCCAGTAAATCTCTTTCATAATCAACACGAAATCTCCTGACCCTCACTCCATTTAAGGTTTCGATCCCTGCAGGATATTCATTCTTCCAGGTTGTGTAGTCTACTGCACAGGTAGTTAACACTTCTACCTTAAAGTATTTTGATAAATGTTCAGCTACTAGCCTGCAGTGGAATTCGGCCCCTCCGTTAACTTCCAGGCCATACCGCTGGACGACTAAAGCGATTTTCATTCGACCACCTTTTGAATATAATCTTTTAGTAAATTTTTCATAGTCGGTCTTTCAAAATATTTTAGTCTTTCATTGTAAACATTAAGGTCCAGTAAAAGTGGAAAAATCTCAGTATTTTTAAACCCCAGGTCATTTAGTCCTAGCTGAGTATATCGAGAATTTGCCAGTGCCAGGTCGGTTATCTCTGGATTTAAATTGAGATCCTTTCTTCCCCGTACCAGTAAATACTGGATATAATCTTTGACTCCATAAAGATATTTTCCAGGCGTAATTCCATGAAACCTTATTATTTTTTTATCTGGTAATTGTTTTACATAATTAGAGACATCGGAGCCTATAGATAAATGAAATATTAACACGTTGTCTTTTGAAGAGACGTTGTCATATTCAAGATATTTAGCATCCATTTCAGGGTGGATATTTTCAGCGTAGATCTGTGAGTTATAACCCCATTTTCTAAGGGTTGTATTAATCTCAATAACTTCATTTCCTATTGCATCACCAGGACTAAAGGTTGGCAACATTTGATGAATTTCCATATTCAAGCCTCTTCAAGAAACCGTACATATTTTTCAACAATCAGGTCCCAGTTAAAGTTCTCATCTACATATTTCTTCCCATTTATAGCCATTTTTCTTCTTAACTGAGGATTATTTAAGTAAAAGTTAACGCATCCTTCAAATTCCTCGTAATTTTCAAAATACAATCCAGACTTACCTTTAATACAATGGTTCTTTGTTACAGCGCATCCGGAATGAACCAGAACTGGGGTAAGACATAACCATGATTCCATTATCACTATTGAAAAGATTTCTTTAATTGAGGGTTGACAAAAAAGACTTGCAGCAGCAAACGCATCATATTTATCCTGTTTCTTAACAAAACCCAGGTCAAATATCTCTTTTTTAAACTTTTCCGGGATACTGACCTCTCCGCTTCCCATCAAGATGAGCTTAAGCTCATTCTGATTTTTCAGCTTATACTTACAAAAAAAATCAATTAGAAGAGGAGTGTTTTTACCTGGCTCCCGCCTTCCAGCATAAAGAATGAAATCATCATAGATTCCATATTTCTCCCGAAATCTCTTTGCTTCAAAGGAAATACTGGTGTCTATGCCTTCTCCTATAATTATCTGCTTGCCTTTAATGTCGAATATTTCGTTTGCAAGTTTTTCTTCGGGTTCAGCATGGAATATTATCCCTGCCACGTTCTGGAACATATTCTTATAAATGTCCATATATGCGTAGCTCTCATCGTGAAGGCAGGGTATTAAATATGATTTTTTCGGGTGGATTTGAGACCCATAATATGTAGTTCCGAACATGTAAGGTATAAACAGGAAGTAATCGTAGTCGGAACCATGAGCTTCAAGGTATCGGTAAAGATCGTCGCTATTAATCATCTCTTCGATGTATATCTGCTCTTCTTTCACCGAAAGTTTCTGGTTGTGTATCAATTTTGAGTTAACACGATCAAATAGTCTACTGTTCCTTTGTCGGACTTTAAATCTTCGAATTATAACATTATTTAGTTGGAATACTCCTTCTTCATAATAATTGGAGTTCCAATCCGAATTGAACTCTTTCACGCAGGTAGTAAGGATTTCAACTTCAATTCCATTTCTGGAAAGGTTCTCAGCCGTATTTTTATATTCACTTTCCGCACCGCCCGGAATCTCTCCATACCAGGGAACAACAAATGCAATCTTCATTAACACTGCTCCAAAGTTATCTCACAACCTTAAAGAAAGTAGAAAGCAAGCAAAATCTCTACTTATTCATGATTTCCTGTCACTGGATTCTTTATTTCTTCCCGATCACCGCATAGTCCTGGGCTCCATATAAGGCATCGTTTATCATGTCTATGTTTTGGTTAGAGATATCAATCATTGATTTGTCCTGGTTGGTATCCTCAAGATTCGGAAACTTTCTCAATTTCATTTCAGGAGATACAGGGGACAAAAATTTCGTTTCAATATCACGGAAACCTGCATTGCTGACTAAAAATTTTAGAGTCTCTGGATGCACAGGTTTTATGTGAGAGAGATCTATGTAAAAGTTCGCGAGGGAGAATAAAGATAGAGGGTTAACGGTCTCGATAATAATGTAAAAACCGTATTTCATTTTTTTGTTGCACAGACTCAACATATTAACAAAATACCTGGGATTGAGGTGTTCAACTACCTGACTTATGAAAATCCCATCGAGGCTTTTGTCCTTGATCTCTTCAAGAGCTTTTATAGCGTCTTTTAATTCGGCATTCAGACCCTTAGATTTACAGAAGCTTATCATGTCCTCATCGACATCAATTCCTCGAGCATTGATACCTTTTTGTTTTGCTAGTTCCAGAAACTCTCCCCGTCCACATCCAATATCAAGCACATTGGTGCAATTCTCAAAATAACCTATAAAGTTTGTCTGATGCTGCAGGACATTTTCTCTTGAACCGCGGAATCTTTCTTCAAATACATAATAGTTAATCTGAGGATCAGCGTTTCCAGAGACAGTAGCCTGGGTGTTGGCCTTTCCGGATGCATTATTTTGAGCATTGGTCTTTCCTAAGGAATTATTCTGGGCAGCTCTTCCGGAAGAATTAATATGAGCATTAGCTTTTCCAGAGGCATTCGCCTGGGTGTTAGCCTTTCCGGAAGAATTTGTTCCCTGACTTCCAAGCTCTTTCTGTATTCTGGATTCAAGTACTCTGTTAAGCCAGGCTTTGTTCTCAAGGTCCAGATTAACAGCAGAAACTATAGATTCGACTTCTTTCTTTATACTGCTGACAACTTCAAATTTCAACTTTTCAGTTTCACTGCTTAGTTGCTCAACTTTAGATTTTAGTAGTTTGTTTTCATCCTCGAGTTGTTCTATTTCCGATTTTAATTTCTCCACTTTATTAGAACAGAAGTCTGCTGTCTCCCTTGCATCATTGAGAACGCCTGCAAGGTTATAATTAAGTTGACTTTGTTTCTGAAATACGGGATCGACATAACGTCTGACCTCTCCATGAACTAATTTTCTACCTTTTATTAAAAATGGGCCCAAAAATGGACGATGAGAACTGATAGAATAGGTATCGTTACGAAGATCATAATCAGAATTAATTATTCCGGACCCCTGGGAACTTCTTTCATTTGAGGAGACCTCTGAAAATACATGTTCTATCTCTTCAATGTCCTTTGGATCCTCATTTTCTTTTCTTTCCCTTATGTTCTCACGAATTTTTTCCATAATCTCTTCAACATTGATTTCATCGTCTTTAATCTCGAACGTATCCATTTTTGATTCCTCTAACCTGCATTCATCCGGGTTTTGCTCAACTTTTGCGCTAATGTTAAGTAAAGGCTTATTAGTAATTTCCTGAAGCCAGAAACAGCCTTCTTGCACGAGGTCAATTTGCAACTGATATTCCCCATGCTCTTGAGGAGCGACAATATCCACTTGAAGATCCCGCTGTTCATTAGGATTTAAAGCAGGTAGTATTCCAGTCCTGAGTCCATCAAAAACTTCACACGTGCCATCAGTTTTCAACCAGTGATACGAGATATTCACAGGACAAGGAGGTAGAGATACGAGCCGCTCTTTTCCGTTATTCTTAAGAGTTATATGCAACTTGAATTTTTTATTTGAGAAAGTGTTAATTGAATCTTTTTCCGACAGAGCTTCTACATTTACTCCATTGCGGTCAAGTTTTCTGGGAGATAATAATTGAACAATCCGATCCCTGTCTAGATCTTCAAAAGAACTTACAGCAAGGATAGTTCTGGCATTATTATACTCTTCCGAACTAAAAGAGTGAGTGAGTGAACCTGCTAAATCTTGAGAATCGTTTACCCATGTCAATATATGTGAAAAATATTTATTTAAATTAAGGAATAGGCTTTGAGGAGTTTGTTCATTGACATGTCTCAGATCTTCATAAAACGTCCTGGGGTTTTCAGGAATATAAAGCCCTATTTCCTTTGCGATTTTTCGCTTTTCTTCATACGTATATTGGTAGTACAACTTATTGGGGTAAATATATGTAATAAATAAACCGTCTTCTTTAAGGAGTTCGGCGATTTTTAGAATAACTAATTCAAGTTTATCTTCTGGAACGCGCTCAATTAGATCTGTTGCAATAATTCTATCATATTTTTTATTAAACTTATGATTTAAAAAATTGTCTTGAATAAATTCCAGATTCTTCATCGAGCTATTGGCTAAATATTTAGCTTTAGCCGTCTTAATCGCAGAAGAAGAATCGTCAATTCCGGTCACATGAGCTCCAGACTTTGATAAGGTGTAGGAAAGCTCACCTCTGCCACAGCCTACATCCAGTATATTCATGTCTTTATTCGGATTAGCAAGACAGGATATGGAAATTAAACGAGAATTTTCAAATTCTCTGCCTTTATACCTTTTATAAGAGTCAATAATGCCTTCTAGGTTCGAATTTTCCTTACTCAAGCCTTCTACGAACATATGCTTAGCTGAACTTTTAGTTTTAATCAGCAGTTCGCCTGCGTAGGAAGGTATTGTTACAGCAAATTCGATAAAGTCTTTATATTTATTTAAAAAATAAGTTGCGCTCAATAAATTTTCTTTAGACCAGAAATAACCGTCAACCAGAATCCATTTCCCTTTTTCCAGTGCAAGTTCTAAATTATGGAATGTACCGTCTCCATCCTGATGATCATTAATATGAATAAGGTCATAGAAATCTCCAGGTAATGTAGGCATTGACCGGCTATTGGCAAGCAAAAATTCTGCCTTGTAATTTTGTGTGATTCTTTTGGCCCAGTTCCCCGCCCCTTTATTTCCTCCAAAAGTATCAGAATCGTTATCTATCCCCAGATAAGTTGCATTTTCTGAAGCCTTAAGGAAAGTTATCGCACTATAACCGTATCTGACTCCGATTTCCAGTATAGACGTTGGGCGGATCATTTTTGCAATTGCAAATTTCATGCGGTAATAATCAACCCACTCATTGAATAGATCTGATAATTTATCCCCAGGAAATACATAATTCCTAAAATCGTAGTTAGTATGGTTATAAATAGAGATTAACTCATCCATCATACTCCGTTCTCCAGAAAGCAATTTATTAGCGCAAGTGATTAACAGTTTATATGATTACTTTTCATAATGAATACTAATAGACTAACAATTTGATTTAGTTTGCATATTTTATAAGTGAGTGATAGTAGAATAATAATAATTTGATTTAGATTGAATATTTCATATAAGTAATAGTTGAATAATAATTCGATTCTTTTAATACATCACACTTTCCATTTATAAGTACAGGAGTATTACAGAGCCAGGACTCGAGAAAGGACATGGATAAACTTTCGTACTTTTGAGGGCATTATTAATATTTTTGCCGATTTGATCCCGTTAAACTTTTCTTGATTCTTCACTGTTTTGTGTGGATTGAAAATAATTGCTTAGTTATAAAGTATTCAGACCAAATTGGAAAATATCAAGCTTGAATGTGATTTTCAGCAACAACTGCTTCTCTATTTAATATATGTGACTTCAACATTTGGCATGAAAGTGCTTGAAATAACTTTCATATTTTTGTGCATGTTATTCAACGAATTTCATGCTCGTTTAGAAACTAAATGGAAGTTACCCACTCGAAACAGCGAAGATTCACTATTTCCAAAATAACCCAATGGAATTCTCTAGGGAATTAACATATCGTACAGTTGCAAAAAAGAAATGCAAGAGACTTTAAACACATATGTTATTTTATTAATATGATCTCTCTAAAATTAGGAAAACTAAAATTTGAGTTACCCACATGAAATAGTGAAGAGCCAACATTAATTTAAAAGCAAAATCATCAAAAAAATATATGAATTAAATGTTGATCTGCCAAATGCAAGATAAATATTCAAATGCGAGCTTGTAGTGGAATTCGGTACCTTCGTTAACTTCCAGGCCGTAATGCTAGACTACAAAAGTTAGCTTATTTTTTTAATATTACTTCACCTTGGATAATATTCTTTCAAACTGAGTGATTATTTTTTCCCTTTTGAAATCATCCAATCTACCTTTCTGTTTCTTGACAATAATTGATCGTAGTCTTTCATCCTCTACCAATAAATTTACCATCTCAGCAATTTCACAATAATTCTTTTTGTTAACCAGAATTCCCGTATTCTCAAGAGTGAAGGGGATAGCTGTAGAGTTGTACGCTATAATTGGAACTTCAAAGTACATACTTTCCAGTACAGGAACACAAAAGCCTTCGTGTTCACTCATACAGATAAAAACATCAGCTAGTTTATAGTAAGAAATCAGGTCGTTAAATTTGATCTTACCTAATAAATGAACATCTTTTAGATTTAAGTTCTGGATCAGCTTTTTCAAATAATCTGAATAAATTTCACAGCCTTCATAGCTGCCTGCCAGGAAAAGCCTTGATTTTGGGTTAATACGTTTATAATAATAAAATATTTTTATTATATCTTCCTGTCTTTTATGCGGGGTTACTCTCCCCACAAATAAGAGATTCACAAAATCATCATTATATTTCGACAGCAATTTTTCGTTTGGGTTTCTGTATTCATTAAAGTCCACTATTATAGGTAAAACATCGGTATTTTTAAATCCCATTTTTTGAAGTTCCAGTCTGTTGAATTCGGAAACGCCAACAGCAAGGTCTATGTGGTCAACAAGTGACCTGAGTTCATTTTTTCCATTTTCCAGTAAGTTTACAAGAGTCTCGTTGACTCCAATAAAATAGTCAGGCGGGGTAATATTATGGTAAATCATTATCTTTTTGTCGGGAAGTTTTGTAACAAATTCCGAAACTTCGGAACCGATGGAAAAGTGAAAAATTAATATGTTTTCTTTTGAAGAAACCTTCTTATATTCGGTATAATTTTTTGCGTCAATTCCAGGATGTATATTTTGAGCATATATTTCGGATTTATATCCCCATTTATTCAGAACGCTTTTTATTTCTCGGACTTCATTGCCTATGGCATCTCCTGGAGAAATTGTTGGTAAGATCTGGTGAATCTCCATTTTCAAAAACTCCCTAAAAAGTCAATATATTTTTCTACAATTTTATCCCAGCTAAAATTATCAATAACATACGACATCCCGTTCTCAGCCATAATCTTTCTGATAGCAGGGTTTCCCAGATAGAAATCGAGGCACCCTTCAAATTCATAATAGTCATTAAAATAAAGTCCACCATTACATTTGATACAGTGGTCTTTAGTTACGGCGCAATTCCCATGTACCAGTACAGGGGATTTACATAACCACGACTCCATTATTACAATAGAAAAACTTTCATTCAAAGAGGGCTGACACAAAAAAGTAGCCGCTGCATATGCATCATACTTATCCTGAAGTGGTACAAACCCCAGATCAATAATGTCATTTCTACTTTCAGAGGGTATTTCTATTGTTCCACTACCAATAAGAACGAGCTTTAATTCATTCTTTCTATGCTTTTTATATCTGGTAAAAAAATCAATTAGAAGAGGAACATTTTTCCCGGCTTCCTTCCTTCCTGCGTAAAGAATGAAGTCAGTTTTAATGCCGTATTTCTCCCGGAATCGGTCTGGATTATACACAAAATCCATATCAATTCCCTCTCCTAAAACAGTCTGCATGTTATTTAGGTTATAAAGATGATTCGCTAATATTTTTTCAGGAGATGCATGAAAAATAATGCCTTTGACATTTTCAAACATAGTCTTATAAATATTCAGGTAAGCGTAGCTTTCATCATGAAGGCATGGAATTATAACTGATTTTTCAGGGTATATGCAGGATCCATAGTAAGTCGTACCGAACATATATGGAATAAATAAAAAGTAATCGTAATCTGTACCATGTTCAGCAATATAAGAATAGAGACCGGGGCTGTTAACCATTTCCCGCATAAACGTTTTCTCTTCATCGGGAGATATCTCAAGACCGCGCATAAGTTTATAGTTTATTTTATCAAAACGGGCAGTATCTCTTTTCCTTACTGAAAATCTGTGTATACTGACCCCATTTAAATTATAAATCCCCTCTTCATAAAAGTCAGTGCTCCAATCACTCAAGAATTCTTTGACGCAAGTAGTAAGTATTTCAACTTCAATACCGTGTTTTTGCAGGTTTTCAACTGTTCTTCTGCATTCACTTTCTGCTCCGCCAGGAATGTTCCCGTACCAAGGAGTTACAAACGCTAGTTTCATAGTAATTTATCCCCGGATCACATAACATAAAATTATGATAATAATTCAAACATTATTTAGTCCCTCATTTTTTTCCGATGACCGCATAATCCTGTGCTCCGTATAAAGTGTTGTTTAACATATTGACGTTTTGATTATAAGTTTCAAACAGGACTTTCTCTCTGTCTTTTAGGTCATCAAAGTCCGGCAACTTCTTTAATCTCATACTGTCTGGAACGGGAGAAATAAATTTCGTCTCAATTTCGCGGAAATTAACTGCACTTAATAAAAACTTGAGTGTTTCGGGATGTACTGGTTTTATATGAGTAAAATCAATATAAAAATTGGTAAAAGAAAAGAATGATAGAGGATTTACAGTCTCTACTATTAAATAAAAACCATACTTAAGCTTCTTGTTGCAAAGGTTTAACATTTTGATAAGATAATTAGGAGCCAGATGTTCAACTACCTGACTGATGAAAATTCCATCCAGGCTTTTGTCTTCCATAGTTTGAAGAGTTTCAATTGCATCCTTTAACTCTACATTAAAACCTTTTGATTTGCAGAAACTAATCATATCTTCATCGATATCTATTCCCTTCGCAACGATATCGTTCTGTCTGGCTAGTTCCAGAAATTCCCCTCTTCCACAACCGATATCCAACACATTTTTACAATCCTTGAAGTAATCTAAAAATGCTTTTTGATGCTGTTGAATGTGATCCCTTGAGCCTCTGAACTGTTCTTCAAATGCGTAATAATTTATTTCAGATTCATTGTTTTCAGATTCATTGTTTTCAGGTTTCTGTACCTTATGATTCTGCAAGTTTTTTTTTAAGCTGTTCTCAAGCACACTGTTAAGCCAGATTTTGTTATTCAGATCCAAATCAATTGCAGAAATAACGCTATTAACTTCAGATTTGATATTTTGGGAAGAATTTACTTTTAAATGCTCAAGCTCGGTTTTTAAATATCCTGCATCTGTTTTTAAAGATTTAACATCAATTTTTAAACTTTTTGCATCGATATTTAGGCGTTCAAAATCAGTGTTCAAATTTCCGACATCAGTTTTTAAATCTTTAACCACATCTGTAACGCCAAAATTAAATTTTCTTTGTTTTTGGAAAACTGGATCAACATATCTCTGGACCTCTCCATGGACCATTTTTCTTCCTTCTACAAGAAACTTTCCTATGACTGGACGATGAGAACTTATTGTATAACTTTCATTGCAGATGTCACTATAATTTATAAATTCAAGACCTTCAGGAATATCTATTTTTATAGGGGAAGCTGCAGAAAATGTTTCACTCATTATTTCCGGTTCATTTTCTGTATAAATACCCTCTTTTTTTCTCTTATCTATGTTCTCACGGATTTTTTCCATGATCTTCTCGATATCTACCTCTTCGTCCTTAATTTCCAGTGTATCCAATTTAGATTCCTCAATGAACTTAATTATTTATATGGATTCATTTTCAGAGTTTTCCAGAGTATATGTTTATTGGATATGGCACAAAGTCTGTTAATCCGAAGCTACGCTTATTTATCGACATCTCTTATTTCTTAAGACAGCATGTTCATTTTCGGCATCTGTTTCAACAGAAAAATTATTTATTTAATCAAAAACACTGTCGTTTTTTATCGAGTAATGTTTATAACTCTTTACCGGATCCTTTTTGAATTTTTATTTTTGGTTTCATATTGAAAACTCCGGTATAGATAATTGCACTATCATTAGGAATTACTTTTAAAACCTCTATATCGTGAGCCATAAGCAAATATTCTTCAAAAGCATCTTTTCCGTATCCCTTATTTGCCACACCAACAGAGAATGAATAGTCTCCTGCCGAGAGTGGAATAAAGAATTCCCAGATTAGTTCTGCAATCTGCCCTTTTTTTAGAGTAAAAGTTTTAATGCCACTACAATATGTATTTGTTTCAAATACTGATACACCCAGATTGTTTCTAACGTGAAGGCCAAAGTGAGGATCAGATAATTCTTTTAAGGCCTTGACTTGATATATAACTTTAATTACCTGTTCACTCTCAGTGTATAATATTTCCTCGTTTTTTGAGTTCAGAATTTTAAAGGAAATAAGTTCAACTTCCCCTGTTGAAGCATTCGGATTTTTTCGACCTGTACAATCTTTCGTATCAGCTATGTCATATACTTTTACTTCTGTATCTCCCATGTGTGCTTTTTGTAAAATCATTCCATGATAATAATCAATTATATCTTTTGGGTCGCCGGAACTAAGCATATGACCGTGATCTAATAACATTGCTGAATCACATACAATTTTTACAGCATTCATGTCGTGAGATACAAAAATAATGGATCCGCCACTGTTTTTAAATTCCAGAATCTTTCTCATGCATTTTTGCTGAAAATATGCGTCTCCGACAGATAGCGCTTCATCTACCAAAAAACACTTTGGTTCTGCATGCATTGCTATTGAGAATGCAAGCCTCATAAGCATACCCGATGAGTATGTTTTGATCGGGTCATAAATAAAATCCCCAAGCTCTGTGAAATCAATAATCTCGTCTTTTTTCTTTTCAATTTCGCTTTTATCCATTCCTAGAAATGTCCCATTCATGAATATATTTTCAATGCCTGTAAGTTCTTGATCAAAACCTGTTCCCAGTTCAAGTAAACCGGTGATTTTTCCGTCTACTTCTATCAAGCCCTCGTCAGGAAGCATGACACCAGAAAGTACCTTTAATAGAGTAGATTTGCCAGCTCCATTCTGTCCTACTACCCCGAGGGTTTGTCCTTCCTTCACTTCAAAAGAAATATTGTCTAATGCAGTGATCTCTCTATGGTATTTTTTCTTTAAGATTTTCTCTTTTAATCTGTCAGTGGGTGTATGATACAACTTGAACTTTTTTGAAACACCTGATACTTTGATCATATTGAGTCACAACTTGTGATTTTAATTATATGAAATCTCGAATATCTTTTTCTAGTTTTTTGAAGATAATCTCTGCAAAGAATAGAATTACAAGACTTAACAAGAGCAGATATAAAATAGGCTTTAAACTTGGAATTTCCTTATATATAAATATAGTTTGATATAAGTGAATAAATGAAAACGCCGGATTATAATTCATGAGTTTTTTTACAAAATCTGGGAGTACATCATAAAGATATACGATTGGGGTAAACCAAAACCAGATCTTAAGTACAATTCCTACAACTTCTTTTAAATCCCTTACGAAGACAACAAATACTCCAATAAAAAACCCAAGGGAATAAGCGAAGATCTGCTGGATAATATATATAAATGGAACTAATAGAATTACACGGCTTACTCCATATCCACTGATCAGAAGTAAAAACAGGAATATTCCCATTGTCACAACATAAGTAATACTCTCCGAAACAGCAATATAGAGAGGAAATGAGGAAAGATCAACCTTAACTTTGGATATGATATATTTCTTGTCTAAAAAAACACTAGATGTCCTTGTAACAGTATTCGAAAAAGCATTCCATGCAATTACACCAGAAGTAAGATAGAATCCATATGCATAGACTGAAGACGAGCCAGGCAAACGCGATCCCATAAGATTAGCAAATATGACGGTAAATATAAAAATATCCACAAGTGGATAAATGAAATTCCACAAAGCTCCTAAAGTAGACCCTGAGTATTTTTCAGTAATATCTCTTTTTGCTAATTCAAGAATTAAACCTATATTCAAATTACTATCTCCTGATTATTAATTCACCGGGACGGAAGAATATTATATTTTTTGAGAAATTTTTGAGAAATAATCTGATCACCGGAGGTCATTTATCACAAAAACAATTTTCGCAAGCAACATTTTTTTTCATGCTATTTTCAAAAATAGAAATGTCAAACATAGCTGCTCTTTTAAAACATTCATTTCCATAGCTTGATGGGTTTTTCGAGATATTCTTTACTGCACTGATTATATCTTGAATATCTGCTTCCACAAACACGCCGGTTTTCCCGTCGACTACTGTTTCCTTAAATCCACCTTCATTTACAGCTACTACAGGTTTTCCACTTGCCATAGCTTCAACAGGTGTCATCCCGAAATCCTCATCCATGGCAGTGCAGATAAAACCTCTACAGCGGGAATAAAGGTCAAGTAATTCCGTCTCAGAAACTTCCCCAAGAACCTTCACGTTTTCAGGTAAGTTGTCAAGAATATTTTTTGCATAACTTTTTGCGTGATCTCCTTTGGAGTATCCCCCAACAATGACAAGCTTTTCTTCGGGCATTTTCTTGAATGCTTCAATTTGAATTTCCACTCGTTTTTCAGGATAGAGCCGGTTTACTGAAAGCCAGAAGTCTCCATATTCTTTACAGGTAAATTTTGAAGTTTCGACAGGGGGGTAGATAACTTCAGCATCCCTGTGGAAATACTTTTTGATTCTTGTTGAGGTATTTTTAGAGTTCGTTACGATTTTACATACATGGGAAAGGTAGTATTCCGAAATTGGCCTGTGAAGCCTGACCCATATCCGGAAGAAGATAGAAATCCAGAGGGGTTGCCTACTGATAAAGGTCTCGTAAAGGTCATAGAAAGCTCGTGTAGGAGTATGGCAGTAATACAGGTTGGGTTTATGTTTCTTTGCCGCGAAATATGCCCAGTTGCCTGAAAAAATGAAAAAATCGTATTCCTTTGAAAAATCGCAGGCTGCAAAATAAAATGATGCGGAAATCTGCTTCAAAGGAGGTATTTTTGGGGTTTTTCCCAGGCTGATTATTCGTATGTTGGAATACCCCATCTTTTTTACTGACTCCATATTCAAGTCAGTAGTGATAACATCGGCGTTGAAATATTTTGCGAGCATGAGAACAAGTTTCTCTCCACCGCCAATGGCTCCAAAATAATCATGAAATATAGCTATTTTCATCGATTTCTCACTTTTTTCAGGGGTTTTAACAAATGCAGATAAAAAGCTAATTTAATTATAAATGTAAACATCGAGCCCCCCATGAGTGGGAAGAGTATCGTGTCACGTTTTTATAATTTGAAGTTTCCTATCTATCCTTAAACTATCAATATAAAAGTTATCTGTGAATCTGATTTACGATTAATAATATCCGATTTCCTGCAAGATTTCAACAATTCATTAAACTCAACGATTATAAATATATTGAAAATTGTATATCAACAGTAGGGACATATGATACTTTCCAGATGAGATGGTTCATTAGATATATATAACACTTCCCAGATGAAGTGCTTCATTAGATAGCGAGATGATTCATTAGATAACAAGATCATATATTAATTATTTATTAAAGTTCATCTTTACCTCACTTAAAACAGTTCACCTTTACCTTACTTAAAACAGTTAATCTTCACTTTAAGTGTCATTTTAGTGTTATCTATCAGGTAACGAAATAAATTCTACTCTATAAAAATTGAGGCATTTAAGCATCACTTTAGTGCTGTTTGCCTTTATTTACTCTCATTTAATACACTTGTCTAAACTGGGAATCAATAATAAGGCTACAATTACAGTCTACGGTTATACCTTTAAAAGTACTCACGATATTATTTAGATCGTAAAACAACCTTAAAGTTATTATATTAATTAACTACTATCAAAGATAAGATACTCAAAAACTATCAAAGATAAGATACTCAAAAGTGCAATTTATTCAAAAGTTAAGAACTATAAGAGATGATTACTACGAACAAAGGCATGGGATGTCCGGTGGCAAAACGGCCCGCTCATAAATTAAAATTCAGTATTATTTCTTTGATTGCAGTTGGATTGGTTGCTTTTCTCATGCGCCTGATCTCGTATTCCACGGTTACTGCAAACGGAAGCATAAATCTTTTGGGATATGATAGTTTCTACCATATGCGGCGCATTTTATATACAACTTTCAATTTTCCACATCCCCTTAATTTCGATTCTTATATTAATTATCCTGCGGGATTTGAAGTCGGATGGCCTCCTTTTTTTGACTTTTTAGGTGCACTGCTTGCAAAAGTCCTGGGAGGAGGCAACCCTGATTTGTATACCACAGAATTTGCAGGAGCCTTGCTGCCAGTGCTTCTGGGAGTCCTGACAATAATTCCACTGTATATGGCGGCTGCTGCGATATTTGACCGAAAAACCGCACTTTTTGGAGCCTTAGTTTTTGCAGTGATTCCAGCTCATGTCTACGTATCCCGGTTTGGAGCAGTTGACCATCACGTAGCTGAAACTCTCCTGTCAACCTCAGCTTATGCATGTTTCATACTTGCTTTAAAATGGGCAAGAGAAGGCTCCCTTTCCCTGACTTCTCTCAAAAATATCTCTTCTGAAAAGAAACTAATAAAATCGTTAGCTTTCGCAGTAGCATCCGGACTATTCTTTGCACTTCTGATTTACACATGGATAGGAGCCCTTGTTTTTGTAAGCTTTATTGTACTTTACGCATTCATACAGACAATAATCGACCTTAAGGCCGAGAAAAACTCCGACTATCTTCTTATATGCTCTACTGTATCTCTTCTTGCAACGCTTCTCTTTACCATTCCCCTATCAGCAGGATCTTTGCGTCCGGGCCTGGAAATGAGTGCGATGTATCTTTCCTGGTTCCAGGTATTCTATGTGTTCAGCATGCTAGTCGGAACCTTAATCCTCTGGGGCTTTTCCCTATATATCTCGAAAAAAGGTCTGGACTGGAAGTACTATCCAGCCGTCTTAATACTGATCTCTGTCGCTGGTCTTCTGTTCCTTAAGACATTTTCTGCCGAGTCATATGCTTTTGTAATTGAAGGAATGAATTTCTTCCTCGGAAAAGGTGAATACATAAGCACGATTTCCGAGGCTCTGCCAGTATTTTTAACTTCAGATGGAAATCTTACTTTTACGCCAATACTGGGAAGTCTCGGGCTTTGTTTCCTTACCGCTCTGGGAGGATTTTTCCTGCTTGGCCTCGAGTGGAGAGGTGAAAAATCAAAGCCTGAAGGAGTTTTTTTCCTTTTATGGTCGGCCTTTTTCGCATATTTAATGCTCTCTCAAAGGCGTTTTTCGTATCTGTTCGCAGTAAACGCAGCAATGCTTACCTCATACTTACTTTGGGTTTTACTGGATTCCTTTGACTTTGAGACTGAAGTAAAAAAATTGGTGAAATCTGTTCCGACCCACGGGAATAATGCAATGTTTACATCTCGGGCAGAAAAAGAAACAAAGTCAAAAAAGTCCGAAAAAGAAACAAAGTCAAAAACAAAATCAAAATCGAAAATTAATTCCTCAGGTTCAAAACAGAATTCTCAACCCGACTACTTCAAAATTGTCTCATCTCTGGCACTTATAGGGCTTGTATTTATACCCTGCATTTGGGCAGGAGTTGCTTTTGCAAAAGAGGACGGCTTGATTGACCCTATCTGGAAGGACTCTCTCACCTGGCTTGGAGCCTCGAGCCCTGAAACTTCTTACTACCTTGATCCGTCCGGAACCCCCGAATATGGAGTTTTGAGCTGGTGGGACTACGGAAACTGGATCGTTTACCAGGCTAAAAGGCCTGCAGTTTCAAACAACTTCCAGACCGGTGTAGACGATTCTTCACATTTCTTCTTAACGAACTCCGAGGAAGACGCAAAGGCAATTATGGAAAAGCTCAAAGTAAAATATGTAATAACCGACAATCTGATGGCAGGCGGCAAATTTGGGTCTATTGTTAAGGTTGCAGGTGAGAACATAAGCAAGTATCTAAATGTTCAAACCGTCAACGGAAACGGCGGGCTTCAAACCATTGCAACTGCTAAAAAGGAATACACGCAAACCGAAGTATACAAGCTTCATCAACTTGACGGATCAAATCTCGGAAACCTGAGGCTTGTCCATGAAACTACTGCACCTGAGGTAGATAATGACACGACTAGTGACGTAAAGATATTCGAGTTTGTCTCTGGAGCCAGGCTTTCAGGTACTGCAGACCCAGGGCAAAGCATTACTGCAACCCTTGAGCTCAGATCAAACACAGGCCGAAAATTCACATATCAGAATGAAGTAACGTCAGATAAAAACGGTTCATTTGAAATAACCGTACCTTACTCAACCGAAAATAAAGCAGATGGAGTCAATGCTCTGTCGACTTATTCCCTAAAAGCAGGAAACACCACAGTCTCAGAAATTCAGGTGACGGAAAAGGATGTCCTGGAAGGGAACAGGGTAGAGGTGAAAATCCCAGAATCGAAATAAGGAGTTCTTGAACCGGGTTTTTTAAATGAAAACAGAAATTAAAATCTTTTAAAAAACGAAAAGAGAAAAAGAATTTTTTCATTCTCTTTTCCTCTTCCTGTTATTATTTCTCAAATTATTATTTTTCGAATATTATTTCTCAAATTATTATTCTTCGAATATCATTTTTCAAATTATTATTTCTCATATTGGCTTTATTCAATATTCGGGAAGACAACTTCAGTAGTGGGTCTAGTGCCGAAAGTCTTGAAGGTTTCATTCTCCCGCGCTTTCGACTCCTACGGCGCTTAGGAACCTTTTCACTACGGCTTCATTAACCAGCCTGAGTAACGTCTGACGGTCTTTTGTAGCGCTGAAAACACCAAGGGGTATCTGGGCTCCTGCTGCGTTTGCATGTCCACCTGCATCTTCGCCGAAAGCCTGGCGCATAACTTCGCCGAGGTTAATTCTGATATCATTGCTTCGTCCGGAGATATATATACGGTCTTCAGTTACTCCAAAGACTACGGTTGTGGAGATGCCCTCAAGGCTCAAAAGGTAATCTGCAGCTTGCGGAAGCGTATCCCTATCCCTTATGTTCCCGACATTCGAGAGAAGGTAACTTCCTATTACCTGTCGGTTTCTTATGGCCTCCCCAAGTACCTCAAGGGTTTCAGTGGCCATCGAAGGCTGTTCAAGCTGATCCAGGATTCCGTGGTTCGAAAGGGGGTAAAGGTACGAAGCGGCTGAAAGATCAGCAGGGTCGGTCTTCCTCTTGAAATCCTGGGTGTCAGTTCGGATTCCATAGAGCAGGGCTGTTGCCAGCGTTTTGGATATATTAATATTGAGCTGCTGCAGGTACTTTGTCATTATAGTAGCTGTTGCTCCGAAGTTAGGTCGGATATCTATGTACTCAGCCTTTATTTCGGTTTCTCCTGGGGGGTGATGGTCAATTACAATACCCACAAACGAGTTTGGGGGAACCATGTTGTTAACTCCGGGAATGGAGCAGTCTATCAGGGCGATTTCGTCGAAGCCTTTGAGACCGTTCTCTTCCATCTTACCGAGGTCGATCCCGAGCAGGTTTACAAAGGCTTTGTTTTCCTGATGCCCTATTCTGCCATGGTAGAGGATGCTTGCCTCAACCCCGATGCTCTTTGCAATCTCTTTCAGGGCCAGCCCACTCGAAATAGCATCCGGATCAGGGTTATCGTGGATTACAATAGCAAGTTTTTTATCCCTTATTCCCTTCAGCCACCGTGCAAGCCTGTTACCTCTGTGAACCGATTCGGCTCTCTCAAGAGAACGGGAAAGGGAACTTGCTACAAGCTTGGAAGACATAAAGACATAATCTGCTCCAAGGTCTTCCATTTTTTCCTTATTGATAATATCTGAGGCCCGGGAAAAGAGCTGAACATCAGGGTTAACTGCCTTTTTGAAATTCTCAATGCCCTTTCTATTAGCTTCGTTATTGGAAGTCAGGAAAAGTATAACAACAACATTCTTAAGGTCAATCTTATCGACAAGTTCAGGGTCGGAGATATCGCCTACAATCGCTTCAAATCCTTCCTCCCTGAGAGTCTCAACCTTAGCTTCGTCTTTGTCTACAATAATCACAAGCTTATTGCTTTCCCTGAGCTCTTTTGCAAGCGCAAAACCAACACTTCCACTGCCCAGAACAAGGTATCTGGGTTTGACTGTACTTTTAAGATTGCTATCCGCATCTTTTGATAAATTAAGCAAAAATAGTCCTCCCTGTTTTGTATAAGTCCAGGCACATGTAAAGGAAAGCAAACATTTGATCAGAATCCTGCCTATTCACATTTTACTACAGTTAGTTAACTGTAAGGCTAACTGTAGTTTTTTGACTGTTTTTCTTACTGATTAGACACTCTTATGAAACTGCTTTTATATATCATACTTTTTAAGAAATAATATTCTTTTTATGGGAAACTCAAAAATTCCAGTATATTATATTGGAATGTAACATTATATTGGAATGTAACATATATACTTAATAACATCAAATAGGTTTTCCTCGGTGTAGAAATATAAGAAATAAATTCCCTCAATTGTTCTGGAGATATATAACAATTTCTACTATAATCTATTATAATCTAGAGAATCTCAAATTAGCT
>NZ_LZPK01000189.1:0-10632 GCF_001729375.1 Methanosarcina sp. A14
ATAATGTGCCCTTTAAAATGGAACATCACAATCATGGAATCGGCGGCAGCAATATCCGAACCTATTTTTACGGATTTGAAATGCTTCTTCCCGATCTCGACTTCTGCAACGTTCTGGCTCTTCAAACCGTCTGATATGATAAGTGGAGCCTTGACTACAGAATAATCAAACCCATGTTCTATCGCTGTAGTTAGGTGATCAACTGAATTATGCCGGCTGCCTGAATAAAGTGTATTTGTGTCTGTAACAAACGGTTTTGCTCCTGCTTCCCGAATCTTTTCTACAACTTGCCGTACAAAAACTGGATTTATATATCCGTCACTTCCGTACTCACCAAAATGAATTTTAATTGCAGTCAGATCGCCTTCTCCAAGGAGTTCAGCAAAACCCGCCTCATCAAAAAGTTTCTGAATTTTGCTGATCGTATTCTCCTGCGGATTTCTTGCTCTCAGGTCTGTGAAATAAACTTTACTTGCCATCTATATATCTCCTGCTAAATAAATCGGATAAAGGAGAAATCAGCTCTTCAGATGTAGGTTTACTCCAGATGTTGGTTTAATTTGTAATTACACTTGACACCTTCAGGATCAAAACATAAATTACAGAATACCTTTTCTTAAGTTGACAGAGTTTAAGAACTGTTTTTATGGTCCTAAACTCGATTGATTTTCCCATTTTCGAGATTCAAAGATGCCATTTTGAGTTTTTGAAATGAGCTCATTATGTAACGTGAATTTTCAGTCTTGACTGACCAGTCGATCACAAAGTTGTTATATTACATAAACATTTGCTCGAGTTATGATTGACTGATCACTCGCGCGAGGGATGAAAAAAATTAGTTATTAGCCAGACCTTTCCAAATAATCTGGAATCCATCTTTTATAACCTTATTTTCATCCAGTGAAGAATCTGAATCAATGATAAGGTTCACTACCGCCCTGCTACCCTGATAAAACATTGCAATGGTAAGTTCCGCTGAAAAATCTCTGATTTCTCCCGCTTTTATTCCTTCATCCACAAGCTTATGGAGGAATACATACTCTTTCATCACTTCATCACGCGTAAACTTTGTGATGTAAGGAGATGAACAGAACTGCCCGACAAAAAGGAATTCTTCCTGATTTGCTACTCCCCATTTGATTAGATTTGACCATATTTTTTTTAATTTATCCTTGAAGGTATTCTGTGCCTCAATTTCTTTGCCCATACTGCGGCTTAAATCTCCTTTTACCTCAAAATACAGACTATTGATAAGGTCTTCCTTTGTAGGAAAATAGTTGAAAAGCGTGCCTGTGGCCACACCTGCATCTTTTGAAATCTGAGCAGTGGATGTACCATGGAAGCCTCTTTCAGTGAAGAGCTTCAGGGCTGCTTCCAGAATGGCAGTTCTTTTGTCTTTAACCTGTTCTTTCATATGTTATCTCTGTAAAATGACTGATTAGTCATTTATGATATAGTATTACGTTATAAATACTTTATGGCATTTTATTCTTGGCTCTTATTAAGTATTACAGTACATAAGGGATTTTTGGTAACTTAAGTAAAAAATATCCAGCGATACATTTAAAAATCCGAATTGTTAATGTGTAGAGATCATCATGCTCATAGTACTCTCATTAGGCGGTTCAATTCTCGCAAAAAATCTAGATCCTGATAGTTTTTTAAAATATGCGGATGTTCTCCGGAAGCTCTCGAAAAAGCATACTCTGCTTGTGGTAGCCGGCGGAGGAGAAGCGGCAAGGAATTACATCAACACTGCAAGAGCAGTTGGTGCCGATGAAGTAACCTGTGACTACATAGGTATCGAAATTACTCGTCTGAATGCACATTTGCTTGCCGCAGCTCTTGGGCCCGATGCCTGTCCGGAAATCCCTACAAATTATCTTGAAGCCTCAAAGGCTATCCGTCCCGGAAAGGTAGTTGTTATGGGAGGCGTCACTCCTGGCCAGACAACAGATGCCGTTGCTTCAATTCTTGCAGAGTTCCTGCGAGCAGACCTGCTGGCAATTGCAACATCTATTGATGGAGTTTACTCCTCAGACCCTAACTGTGACCCTTCGGCAGTAAAGTACGATAAAATCTCTCCTGAGAAGCTCATAAACATAGTCATGGCGATTGAGATGAAAGCAGGCTCCAAATCCCCTGTTGATCCTGTAGCCGCAAAAATCATCGAACGCTGCAAACTCGATGCTCTTGTCATGGATGCCCGGAACCCCGCCCAGCTCGAAGAAGTTCTTGATAGAGAAGCAGCCAAAAAGTCTCCCATATCGTGCGGGACCTGGATTACGACAAAGATATGAGGCTCAAAACTCAAACCAATTAAGACTTAAAGTTCAAACCAATTAGTGCTCAGACAAGCCTTTAATAGCCAGACAATATAGAGTTCGAAAAACAAAAACTGGCTTTAAAAATCTTTATTTTTACAGGAGATGAAAACTTAAACATAGAGGTTCCGACATATATCCCAATAACAGAAAACAGATGGGAATGCCGGTTTAGAGTTTAAACTCTTACAAAGCCGGTTTCTTGAACTTTCTGTCCTGAAATTTCTGAACGGGAGGAGGAACCGGGCTTGAGTTTGCCTGAAGAAAAAAATTCTTTTAAATTTAAACATAGAAGGTTTATTTTCCGATTTTTTTTCATTCTTCTATTCCTGGTTATCTTCTGCGCTGATCTCAGTCTTGCTTTTGCCTCAGTAAATGGAACAGCCATTGAGGAGGAAGGACAGAGAGATGCCGTTATCACGGATTTTTTTGCAAACCACGAACTATCGGATGCTACAGTCCGGTTTGAGCAGCCTCTTGAAAACGCCTCTCTTATTTTTACTTTGAATTCGAAGAATAAATTGCTGAAATCAGAAACTTTTATTCTAGGGCCTGTTAAGAAAGGGCAGGAAATTACAAAAATCCTGTTCTGGGGAATTGATGAAGATTTTGGAAAAGACATAAACTCCTATACAGCGTATGTTTATGTTAAAAACGGGAAGGAAAACCTTGCTTTCAGAAAACTTTCATTTTCCAACCGAAATCCTATCCTTTCAAAGCTTAAACTTGTTGACTTCTCTGCAGATTCAGAGAAAGCTTCAGTTTTAATGAGTCTTACAAGCCCTGCTAATCTCAGGAGTATACAGACACCTGAACCCGGCGTTATCGACCTTGACCTGAAACTTCTCTCAGGCACGGAAATCGTTTATTCTGAAAAGCAGAAGAATATCCCTATTATAAGCACTTATTATAACGCAAGCTACTGGCCTTTCCTGCTTGAGAAAGATAAAAACTACACTACTCTTTTAAAAGTCCATTCCCACTCTCCTGATGTCACTGCAGCCTATATCTCGAACTTCAGAGCCGAGGAAGAAGTGGAAATTATTGAGCGGGATATCGATATAGATGAATACGGAGCAAGTGTCACTATTGTCGGAAAATCCCAGGTGCCTTTTGACGGATTTGTAAGGGTTGTGCTGACGCATAAGGATGGGAAAGTGCAGGTTTTTGAAGAGACTGCAGATATCCTGACTTCGGGAAAAGAAGATACGGTAGGAATAATCTGGCAGGGAGTACAGAAAGGAGATTACAATGTAAAAATCTATGTGCTGAATTCCAAAGGAGAAATTCTAGACAGCCATGAAACAGTTTTGAGGGTTTTTGAACCCGTTGCCGAAGCAATCCCTGTTGAAGAATCTCCGGCTATTGGCTTCCTCACAGTTCTGGGAATTTTTCTCTGCGCTGGAATCTTTTCTGGAAGGAAAAGAAAATAAAGAGTTCTGAAAAAAGGAAATAAAAAGTTCTGAAAGCTTTGAAAATCTTGAAAGCTTTAGAAGCTTTGAAAGCCTTGAAAGCCTTGAAGGCCCAAAATAGTATAAAATTCGAATGCAGGATCATCATGTTTGACCTCATCATCCGAAACATAATGAACAGGAAGGTCAGGAGTGCACTGACAGTCTGTGGGATTGCCCTTGGAATCTTTGCAGTTATAGTTATGGGTGCGATGTCCGAAAATTTTCACCAGACCTTTGAGCGCTCCATGAGTGTGACCAGTGATAAAATTCGGGTCTTTTCCGAAAGTGGAGTCTTTGGAGGAGGACTCACGGACGATAAGGTAAGCGACGTGCTTCGTGTGGCAGGGGTGAAAGATGCATATGGGCTTTTAATGACTACTTTTGACGAGGATAAAATGGGAATGACCGGGAAGCAGATCCTTGGTGTACCACCGGAAAAATCCAGCGTTGCCCTTTATCCCGTAGAGCTGAAAGCAGGCCGTTTTCTCAATCCAGGAGATTCTTATAATGTTGTTGTCGGAAGCAACATACAGAGGGAATATAAACTCCAGATTGGGAGCAAGTTTGAGATCCATGAAAAATATTTTACCGTTGTAGGAATTCTGGATTATACTGGCTCGATTTTTGACAATGCGGTAATCATACCTCTTGAAACTGCTCAGGATCTCTACGATGTTGGTAATTCGATTTCCTATATCTTTGCAGTGCCTGATGAGCGGGTAGATGCAGAAATGCTCTCCAAACGCATAGAATTGAGCGTTAAAGGTACAAGCACTCTTTCTCCTGGAGAGCTTGAGGTACAGGCAAGGCAGTCCTTTATGATTTTCAGCGTAATTACTATCAGCTCAGGCCTCCTTGCAGCAATCATAGGCGGGCTTTGCGTAATGAATACGATGCTCATGTCTGTTGCCGAGAGGACGAGAGAATTCGGAATTTTGAAAGCCATTGGAGCCGAGACAAGGGATATCTTGCTCCTCACGCTTGGGGAAGCCTCTGTTATGGGTCTCTTCGGTGGGGTCCTTGGAATTCTTGTAGGTTCCGGGGCTGTTTATATTATGAATGCCTGGCTCGCAAATACAAGGATAGTGCTTTTCCTGATAACGCCCAGACTTCTTGTAATTGCAATGCTCTTTGCCTTATTGATAGGGGCTCTTTCAGGGCTTTATCCTGCGTACAGAGCTTCGAAGATGAGTCCTATGGAGGCTTTGAAGCATGCTTGAGACGGTAATTGAGAGAAGAGGAGTTGAAATTCCGGATAAGCCGGAAAAAATGTCGAAAACAGAAGAAAATGAGCGCAATTTTGGAAACAAAGACCAGAAAATCATAATGCAGGTTGAAAACCTTTCCAAAACTTATTTTCAAGGCAAAATTCCTGTCCATGCCCTTCGCTGTGCCTGCATAACCGTAAGAAAAGGTGAACTTCTCGCGATAATGGGGCCCTCAGGTTCCGGAAAATCCACTCTTCTTGCCCTTATAGGCACGCTTGAAAAAGCCACGGATGGAAAAATAATTCTTGATGGGACAGACCTTACATCTGTACCTGAAAAACTGCTTCCCCGCGTGAGAAGAGAAAAAATAGGCTTTATTTTCCAGCACTATAATCTTATCCCTACACTTTCTGCACTTGAAAATGTGGAACTTTCCATGCGCTTTTCCAGAGTGCCCAAAAAAGAAAGAGGAGAAAGGGCCAGAAAGCTGCTAGAAGAACTTGGCCTTGGAGACCGTCTTTCCCATAAGCCTTCGGAATTATCAGGAGGAGAACAGCAGAGAGTCTCTATTGCCAGAGCACTTGCGAATAAGCCGGCGGTTATTCTGGCTGACGAACCGACGGGTGAGGTGGACAGCAAAACCAGAGACTCGATTGTGCGAGTCTTCAAAGAGTTGAGCGAAAAAGGGCAGACAATTCTTGTTGTAACGCACGACCCTGAGGTTGCAAAGGAGTGTTCAAGGGTTCTCAGGATTACGGATGGGGTTATTAAAGACGAGTAGAGGTAACTGAAAAAAGCTCAAAGACCTGAGAGCATAAATAAAAAAGTATAAAAATTAAAAATTGTCTGTTTTTAAACTTCACCAAGCTCCCAGCCAAGATGTTCTTTTATAACGGTATAAGCCATTGCAGGCGGAATGATTCCAATATCGGTTACGATCATATCTATGTATTCGGCAGGTGTGAAGTCAAAAGCAGGATTTCTAACCTTCACATGAGAGAGCTCTGAAATAACCGCAGGGTCCACGACTTCATCTGCAGCCCTTTCTTCGATTTCTATGGGGTTTCCGATAATCGTGCTAGGGCTAAACTTGAAAGTTTCGGCAGCGACCATGAAACTCTTTCTGGCCTCATGGGCGGCAAGTGCAAGCTGAGAGGTTCCAATCTTGTTTACCAGGGCACCGTTAGCTGCAATAGCATCAGCCCCGACAACGACCTTATCCACCTCTTTCATGTAGTAGCGCACCGCAGAATCCACAATTAGGGTCGTGGGAATCCCAAAATTGTTAAGGTGGCGAATTGTCAATAAGCCCTGGCGCCTGGGACGGCTTTCGGTGGCAATTACCGAGATATCTTTTCCGTCTTCAAAGGCTGTGGTGATAATAGAAAGAGCAGCATGGGAATTGCAGTGGGTCATTATAACGTCCCCGTCCCGAATTCTCCTTGACCCGATTTTTCCAATTTTTTCAAGGGCTTTGTCAGCCCTCTCAATAAAGAGGTTTGCATTTTTAATAATTTCCTGCCTTGCTTCCTCCACGTTTGCTGAAGAATACTTTGATGAGAGTTTTACGGCATTAGGGAGGGAAACGGCTGTTGGACGGGTACTGATAAGAAGATTCGAGACTTCCTTTATTCTGGCACTGAATTCTTCCATTGAAGCTACGTCCAGCTCTGCGGCATAATCCCTTATAGCTTCAGCAGCGGCTTTTGCAATTCTACCTGCACCCCGGATCTCCATCGTCCGGATTTTTTCTGCGATTTCCTGAACTTTTTGCATGGTATAAGGGATGGCGAGAGTTCAATTTATAACTATCTTCCGGCTGTTCCGGGAACTGACCTGGAAGGAATTCAGATTTCAGCGAATTTCAGTGAGTTTATCCGAGATTTTCCTGTAGTAGGCAAAAAGATCTTCTCCCCACTGTATAGCCTGAGGTTCAAAGCACAGTACATCTTCTATATGGTCGTAGGTGCCGTCCGAAAAAGGTAGGGTAAGGGAAAGGAACCTTTCGGTAACTGCATAAGCAAGTTCTATTTTTTTGCTGCAAACGTAGAAATTTGCATTTTCGAATTTAATAAATTCACATAATTCGGTTCCATATTCTTCTTTTATTCTCTCATAAATCGGGCTAGTTACAAGAAGAGAAACATTAGCTCCATTTTTTGCAAAAGTCAGAAAAAGGGATGGATAAAGTGGGTGAAAAACCGATGCAATACCACTTATTTTTTTTGATTTCATAAGGTTTTCCACAAATTCCCTGTGAGGCTCAAAGAGGCATGTCCTGTCAGGAGGTTTGGAAAACGTGCAGTTAGTCAGCTCTCCTATTCTTTCCCGCAAAGGGTCGGGTATGGACTCAACGGCATGGTTTGCCCAATATTCATATTTGCTTCCGAAGACATTTAAGACATCTATCATTGGCTTCATTCTACCAACTATTGCTATCCCAAGAGGAGCCAGGCTGTAGATATCACCTGTCTTTGAAATCAAGGAGTTTTCCCTCAGCTTTTTTAATTGAGGGAGAATTGCCACCAGACCTACATTCAGGTTTTCTTTGATCTCTGAAATTGTTTTGGGCCCATCCTTCAAAAATAAAAGAAGATCTTTCCTTTTTTCGGAAAGGAAAATCAATTCGAGAAGCGGGCTGTTCATGGTTTTGTTATATATACAGATATTTAATAAATATCTTCCTCATTTTTCAACTGTACTTCTCCTGAACGCCCCAGTTGTTAACAGGAACCTGATACTTAAAATAAATGTGTATCCATTCCTGGATTATTAGTTTTTAAGCAAAATTAAAATTATAAAATAGAATATGTGTGATCGTTCTTAAAATTTTTAATTTTTAATTTTTAAGTTTTAATTTTTAAAATTATTCGATGAGCTTATTCCAAACCCAGCTTTATCCTCAAATAGATAAAAGTTTCAGAACTATTTCCCGTGATCTGAAACCCATTGACTATTTCTAATTCGAAATTTGGATAAGCAGTTTTGAGTTATGGGATAGATTCGTCATATACTTTGAGGTATGACATATTGAAGTATGACATATTGAGGTATGACATATTGAAGTATGACATATTGAGGTATGACATATTGAGATATGATATGAGGTATTGCATAGAGTATTGAGATATGATATAGATATAAGAGACTGGAGTAGAATATAAGATACTGGGTATGATATGAGGTATCTGGTATTTTTGAGAGGAATACCTGGCTCCGGCAAATCAACTTTTGTCAGGGAAAATAACCTTGAGCCTTACACCATCTCTTCAGACAATGTCCGTCTACTTATTAAGCCACCTGTACTCTCTGTTACCGGAAGGCCTGTAATCTCTCAAAAAATCAATCGTCGGGTCTGGGGACTTATTTACTCTCTCATTAAATGCCGTATGGAAGATGGGGATTTCATAGTTTTAGACGCGACAAATGCCGGAAACGCAGATATTGCGAAGTACAGAAAGCTTGTAAGAACTTACAGATATTCAGCTATCTGTGTTGATTTTTCCGAGATTCCCCTTGAAATTGCAAAGGAGAGAAACAGGAAAAGACCTGAATATGAAGTTGTACCTGAAGCTGTAATTGATGAACTGTATTCTGTGATAAACAGGCAAACAGTGCCATCATTTGTTACGGTAATAAACCCATGTGAATTTTATGAAAGAATTAGATACAAGCCAACTAACTTTTCCAACTACAAAAAAATCCATCATATTGGGGATATAGTTGGGAATTACACAGCTCTTATGCAATATCTTGCATGCGGGCTTAACGACAGTGACCTGTATATCTTTCTGGGAGATTACACAGGCCGAGGGGCTGAAAATACTGAAAATGCCGAGATTATTAAGTTTCTGATCTCCATTATGTGCAGGGATAATGTAATCCTGCTTGAAGGAGATAACGAAAAAAGTTTTTGCTGGCTGGCCGAAGGCGAAGAACAAACTCAGGTCTCCGAGTTTGCAAATACCTGGTACGATTTGAAAGAAATGGAGCAGTTAGGCGTTACAAAAAATAATGTCCTTGATTTACATAAGAAATTAAGGACATGCGTTTATTATAAATTTTATAATAAATGCGTGCTCGTAACTCACGGAGGCCTTAGCAGCCTTCCTGAAAATCTGGTTTTTGTCGGAGCCGATCAGATGATTAATGGAGTGGGCGAGCCAGAAGATGCATATATGGTCGCTACAAGTTTCAATAAAAATACGAATGAGAATACTTATCAAGTTCATGGTCATAGAAATCCTGAAAATCTTCCTATCGAAAACGGAAGAACTTTCAACTTGTGTCCTTAGATAGAAGGTTTCCTGAGAATTGTTACGCTTAAAAGAGACGGGTTTCACAGCAAGCAGGTCAAGATCCAAAAACTTACTTTTTGAACAGAGAAAATATTCAAAGATTTAAAAATCCAATTCAAAAATCCAATTCAAAAATCCAATTCAAAAATCCAATTCAAAATTTTCAACAATAAAGGTAAACGCTATAGTGATAAAAAAATAATCCTGTAAAATTCCTTCTGTGGAAAATACAGGCTAAATTTTAAGCCCAAGAACTCAATAGAGCTTATATAAATGAAAAACTTAAGCTGGAGATCAAAAATAACGTGGATTCCTGAAAAGCCTGAGACCTTTCTGACTATCTTTGAATATACTTATATCTCCAGTGAAGAATTTTAAAATATTTTGCTCTGTATGAACTCAGGCAGGAGCTTCCTTGTTCATGATATAAGCAACCATTTCAGGATTTATTTTGCTTTCCCTTGAAACTTTTGCTTCGATATCTTCATTGGATTTACCTTCGATTTTCATTTCTTTTATTCTTTCAATAACCGAGGACGGAACGGTGTAATATTCGTTAATGTCCTTCCTGTGCCCCCAGACATCACCTTCGATAATCTGGATTTTTTGCAGTTCAAGGAACATTTCTATGGACTTTGAGATTGTGCCCATGTAAGATTTCGGTAACTGAACTACTTCAATCTTAGGGCAGGTTTCAACCAGTCCAAATACATCCTTGTTCGAAGGCCTGAATGCCAGGTGAACAATGCGTTCATTAGGATTCAATGTAAAGATTTCTTCTCTTGAGCTAACAACTCTTATTTTCATGTTTTTCCCCCACTATGAAATTGTTATGTTTTTTATTGATAGAAGTTACTTTCACTGACTATAAATGTTTATCTGATAGTCTAACTATTTTTTACATAGTCTTCTGTTTCTCCTGCTTCCGTAATTTCCCGCAATTAAACGAATGAATGAACCAACTGAAAGAATTGTTGTGATTTAAAGGAAGGAATTAGCCAGCTAAGATAATTGTTAGATTAAAACTGATGTTAGTTAGCAGAAAGATAATGAAATAATATGTACTTCAGAATATTTAAGAAAATATTAGTAAATATACATAAATACATAGGAAAAATTATATATTATTTAGATCTTACAGACTGAAGTTATTATATATAGTGAACCACTCAATATATCTGTCTTTGCAAATAAAGCACGTAGCTCAGATAATAGTCAAGTCAGTTTGGAAACAGAAACTAGTTAAGTTAGTTTAAAAACAAAAATGAATTAAGTTAGTTTAAAAACGAAAATGAATTAAGTTAGTTTAAAAACAAAAATGAATTAAGTTAGTTTAAAAACAAAAATG
>NZ_LZPK01000190.1:0-5296 GCF_001729375.1 Methanosarcina sp. A14
CAGCTCCTGAAAGTGATGACACAACATCCGGTGACACAAGCCTTCCCACTGAATCTGAAGTATTAACATTTGTAAATGATTATCAAGGGGTAAGTGACTTTATAGAAACTGTTTCAGGAGATTCGGAATCTTATCATCCTGAGTGGAAATGGGATATATGGCAAGATCAGTATGGAAATAGATTGATAAGCTTCTACTACTACCAAAATAATCCCAAAGGATATGACAGCACCTATTTTGACAGCGAAGGAAACATAATTTCAACAAAGGATTTGGAGTTAACATTGGTGAATAGTTACAAAGGAGCTTAAAGGGATATTCAAATTGAAATATCTCTTTTTACTTTTTTGTCTGTTCAGCAGGAAAGCTTTCAGACAGCGTTGACCTACGGTTTCAATTCTTGTTTTAATGGATTTCTTCGGGAATGAGTAAAACATCATCACAAATAACATCATACTCAACACCAATCCACACTATCGAACTTATAGGTATGATCAGTGGACAGGATTTGGAATCTGCAACCGTGTGAAGCCACGTTTGAGTCAAAACAGTTGGTGTCCCCTACGGGCTTACGGGCAAAAGTAGAAGAATTATGTATATATAATGATTTAGAGGCTAGAACTTGATAAGACCAGATATGACAAGCAGGAGGTCCGGCAAGAGATTTCCTGGTATCATAAGGATCTGAACAGAATCAAAGAGATTCAGATTTCTCCGTAAAACCGCAGGTAATCTTCCATTGCCTTTTTCGCCTGAGCAGGATATTCTTTTTTCATATATTCAATGAATTCGTCCCTTGATTGAATTTCCTTAAGAACCTCAAGCATACGGGCGGCAAATTTTCTTGATTCCATACTTCCTTTTCGGAGTTCAAAAGAAAGGCAAAGAGCCTCTTTTGGAAAATACTTTCTTCTAACCCAGGGAGAAACAGAACCAAGTAGTACTCCTTCTTTGAGGATGCTGTAAGCAGGCACTCCTATGAGTTCGAGTCTGTGCTTTCCGGCCAGTTTTTCAAGATTTTCACCGGAATAGGAATGAAGCTCAATGTAAATTTCGGGCTTTAATTCTTCAATCGCCCTGATGATCTTTTTTCCGGTTTCGGGATAGTAATCCGGGTTCAGGGTTGAAATGTACTTCCCGCAGTCTACAAGTGGAATCAGAGCCAGAGAACCGGTTTTTGGAGGTTTAATGCCTTTCAGAAGTCCAGTCGTATCTTTCCATTCATCTCCGTGAAGGCCTGCAACAAAGAGTCGAACTGGTCTTTCGTGGCCGTAAATTTTCATTCTGGCATCAGGATACGAATCTGATCGCATTTCTGTGCATTCGTGGTTGCTGAAAAAAGAATCCCTTGAACTCTCTTTTCCTTTAGAATTTTCTATTGTTTCAGAACTCTTTATTGTTTCAGAACTCTTTATTGTTTCAGAACTCTTTGTTGCTTTAGAATTCTCTATTGCTTCAGATTTCTCTATTCCGCCTGAATTCTCTATTGCTTCAGACTTCTCTATTCCACATGAATTTTCTATCCTGTCAGTATTCATCAGTTTTGAGGCCTCAAAACTCATTTTTTTCGGGCTGAGCTTCTGTGAGTGGCTCTTTCTTTTCGGGCAGGGATTTTCTTGTGACCACATAAATTTCCTGTTTTTTGGGATTGATAACCTGCTGAATTTCAAGTCCAAGGTTCTCTATTTTACTCAGGATCGGTTTTGGGTTCTTCTTTTTAGGAATTTTGATGACCTGAAGCAGCTTTCCTTCGGGTTTCAGCAGAGGCAGCACTCTCGAAAGAGCCTTGATTGAGTCCTCAGGTTCCAGGGTCATATCCGAAAGAATCACATCCACGGGTTCTTCTGAAAGCAAATTCAGGGGTATGGTGAAGACATCTCCGAATATTACCTCAACATTTTCCTTTTCATATGCAATTTTTCCAAGTTCGCTCCTGAAGTCCTTGCTGAATTCTATGCCTTTTATATGGCCTACAATTTCCGAGGCAAAAAGAAGAAAGCCGCCTGCGCTGGAGCCAAGGTCAAGCACTTTATCTCCAGGCTTAAGAATTCCACTTTCCTCCTGAATAAGCTTGAGTTTGAAATAGCCCTGAGGCTGGTCAAGGCCCTCAGTAACTTCTATTATATCATCAGTAGACACATCTTTGGAGGCTTTTGTTACTGCCGCGCCGTTTACCTTAACATTTCCGGCAAGGATAGCCGACTTGGCTCGTCCCCTTGATTTAAAATAGCCCATATCTACAAGGTATGCATCCAGTCTCATGGGACATTGTATCGGCAGAGCCTGTATATATAGATAGTATAGATAGCAAGTCGGTGAATGTTGGAATATTCAATTCTGGGAAATCCTGGCAGTTGTTCTAATTTTTAAAAATAAAAAAGTCATTTTTCCTATATTAACAGTTCTCAGAATAGCCGCATTAAAGCTGAAATAAGATAGTGGTTTTAGTTTAATGTTCAAACTGAAGACTATTTTATGTCCTGAGTTGATGATGAACAGGTAAAAATCTTATACCCGGTACATTTGTCATTTATGTGTTCGATTATATACGAGGTTTAAGAGCAGGGCACGTACAGAGCTTCGAAATTATATACAGTTTCAGTATCTATTGTAAAGAAATAGATATATTTTTAAACAATAATTTTTTATTTACTTTGTAATTAAGGCTTATATTCAGGTCTTTATTTCAATAAAAGGTATTTTTTTCAAAAAAGGTACTTTTTAAAACGAGGTACTTTTGAAAAAAAGTACTTTTCAACACAAAGCATTTCTAAAAATGAAGTGTGCATAAAGTCCTGTTTATAAATCATATTAATTGTACGAGTTTAATTTATTGAACTTAGTAATTTATTGAACTTACTTAATTTATTGAACTTACTTAATTTATTGAACTTACTTAATTTATTGAACTTACTTAATTTATTGAACTTACTTAACTAACCTCTAATGCTTATGCTTCAGGCATGCGGCTCCATCCTGCAAATCTGGTGAGATAGTGTATCAAAAAATACTTCAAAAATTTACGTCTCTGTTTCCCCTCTGGGCGGTTCTCTTATCTGCTGTTGCATATGTTTATCCTGAGTACTTTGCTCCCCATCAGGGACTTATTGTACCTTTTCTAAGCCTTATTATGCTTGGGATGGGTATCACTCTCTCGGTGGACAGTTTCCTTGCAGTATTGAAGAGACCTTCAGCAGTCATCCTAGGCACCTTGATGCAGTACACAGTTATGCCGCTTGCAGCCTGGATAGTTTGCCTGGTTCTGAAGCTTCCACCTGATCTGGCTGCGGGCGTGATCCTGCTGGGCTGCTGTCCGGGCGGTACGGCTTCGAATGTGATATCTTATCTAGCGAAAGCCGACGTGGCTCTTTCAATAGTGCTTACCTCGGTTTCTACCCTTCTCGCTTTTCTAGCAACGCCTTTCCTTACTTGGGTTCTTATAGGTCAGACCGTGGAAGTCGATGTCATGGGTATGCTTGTGAGCGTTGTAAAGGTGGTAATTGTGCCTGTTGTGCTCGGGCTTGCAATCAACTACTTCTTTGAAAAAAAGATAAACGCAGTGAAGGATGTCTTTCCGGCAATCTCAGCCGCAGCCATAGTAATTATCATCGCGGTGATTATAGGGACAAACAGTGCGAATCTTGGAAAGAGCGGCCCGCTGGTACTGCTTGCAGTGATCCTGCATAATGGGCTTGGCCTTGCAGGTGGTTATGGGGTTTCAAAGGCCCTGGGGTTCAGCGAGACCGAAGCAAGGACTATTGCAATAGAGGTTGGAATGCAAAATTCCGGCCTTAGCGTCGCTCTTGCGATAAAACATTTCACAGCAGCAGCCGCGCTTCCGGGTGCGATATTTAGTATATGGCACAACCTGTCCGGAGCTTTCCTTGCAGGACACTGGTCAAAAAAGAGTATATCCGTTCCTGATGAAAGTAAGGTGCCTTCCAAAAAGGGCATCCATAGTAAGAAATTGGGGTGAAATCTGGAGATTTCACAAAAAGAGGTTGGGAAGCAGGAAAAATCTGGTGATCTCACATAAGTTCCCAGGATTTTTCCTGTATTCATCTAATTTTCTTACATGCGTCTTTGGTTAAGTGAGAAATCGTGATAAATTGTCTTCAGTTCCACAACATTTATTAAATATTATAATAGATTATGTGGCGAAACGTGGTATTGATTTCATGTAAACAGGCCAAAATTTAAGGCAGGTTTCTAATGCAAAATTGATAGTTTTCAGGAAAGAAAATTTCTTAACCAATGGCCAGCGAATTTAATTCTCTTGAAACTGATTCTACACTTTCCCTAAACTTCTGAATGCTACTTTTTGAATTCTTAATTCTAATAAAGTTTCCACTTTGTTCTCCACTTTCAGTCAGTATACAGGCTTCATGCACATTCCTTTCAGCCTATATCTGTTTTATAAAAATTAATTATAAAAGTAAAGCTGCATATTATCCTTTATACGATTTACTGGGACTTTTATGGTGAACTTGTGAGTTTAGAATAAACCCGGGTTCAGAGATAGCGGATCAATTATCCATCACGTTTGATCAGTTGTTTTCCACCAAATCAGGATATGAACAACTGGATGAAAGAATAGCTAAGATGAAGGAGAACAAGAAACATTTATTGAATATACTGATTTTACTAGAGTTTCCGCTGCATTGTTATGTAGCGGAACTGGCGGCGAGAGCAAAGGTCAGAAAATGGGATGTGAACTTTCAAACCATAACAGAGGAAGTAACAAAGACAAATGACACATTTATGACGATTGTTCAGACATGATGATTGTTCAGACAGCAAAGAAACTAGGTGTAAGTGCATATTAGTACATATGTGATAGAGTCGGCAGTACATTTGAGATGCCATCTCTGGCTCAACTCATCAGAGAAAAAAGTTCATTGAGTGAAAATTGAAAGTTGAGAGCTTTTCACTCAATTTGAAGAGGACACACAAAGAGTTATAAAAAACTCCCCACTCCTCTTTCTACTTGATCCGTTTTACTTTTTAACTAAGGAGCTCATTACTTTTTTACTGTAATATATCCTGAAATGGTTTTAGTATTAATGCCAGCAGTATTCTTTACTGTTAAACTGACAGTATATGTTCCTGCTTTTGAATACTTGTGAACCGGATTCTTAGCGAATGACTTTGATCCGTCTCCAAAGTCCCATTTCCATGCAGCAAGTGTTCCTGTGCTTTTGTCAGTAAATTTTACATTCAGTGGAGACTTTCCTGAAGTAGGAGAGGCTGAAAAGGCAGCAACTGGTTTTGTTACAACTTTTATATATTTTGTTTT
>NZ_LZPK01000191.1:0-9941 GCF_001729375.1 Methanosarcina sp. A14
AATATTTCCCGAAGAGAGTCTTCAAGAGTAGGTGGGGGACAGGGAGACATAGATACAGAGGTATTTAGAGTACTAATATAAAAAACACATACAAGAAATGGAATTTAATGCTTAACCGATGACGCATGAGTTTGTTTTATTATAAACTAAAGTTGAACACAACTAAATTTATATTTTTACAAGTTCTACACTATGAACTATCAAATATGAGAGTGACGATTATGAAAGAATTTCCAGAGATAAAAGTTCCATTAACCCAAATATATGAAATGTCCCTTGCACCCGTTCAGACAAATGCACTTGTTGCGGGAGTTGAACTTGCTATTTTCGATCAACTCAATAAACCTATCAGGGCAGAAGAACTTGCCGAAAAATGTGGGTTTGATGCCAGAACAACAGCCGAATATCTCAATGTACTGACTGCCTGCGAACTTGTAACAAAAAAGAACGGGTTCTACCAAAACAGTCCGGTGGCTGAACAATATCTTGTTACCAGCCGTCCAACTTACTATGGAGATCTAATTTTTTTTGAATATGAGCGTCTGTCCATGAGCCCGAAAAAAATAGCTGAACTGGTCAAAAATGGGCCAGCGTTTTCAGAAGAAAAAGGCATGAATTCGGAGGAGTTCTGGATACGATATGCAAAATCAATGGCAAACTGGGAACGTTCCGGAACAGCTCAGAAGATAGCGGATATTATCTCAGCATTACCGGAATTTTCTTTGATGAAGGGAATGCTTGATCTTGGTGGAGGTCCCGGTCTTGTGGGAATTGCGGTTTTATCCCGCCATCCGTCGATGGAAGGCGTATTGTTTGACCAGCCGGCTGTGGTCAATGTTGCTGAAGAGTTCATAGCAGAGTATGGACTTTCGGATAGAATAACAATGATCGGAGGCGATTACCTTAACGATCATCTTGGCAGTGGTTATGATCTGATCCTTGCAAGCTGTACACTCAATTTTGCAAAGGGCTGCATGGATAAGATGGTGAAAAAGATTTATGATGCACTCAATCCCGGAGGAATCTTTGTAAGTCTTCACGATGGGATATATGACGAAGGCACAAAGCCGGCTATCCATGTCCTTAATATGATGCCCAGCGTTCTTTCAGGATACAATTGTAGTCTTAGCAAGGGTTTTATCGTAGATTCTATACTCAATGCAGGATTTCGGTCGGTACGGTCAAAGACAATCAACTTTGATGCAGGTCCTTTAGATGTGGATATAGCCCGGAAAACAGAAGTAACAGAGGATTAAGTGGGTTGAAGGCTCATGAGTTATGATTCTCAAAAAAGCATACGTTAAACAGAAGTCAGTCATATTACAGAGAGGTACTATAACTTTACTCATAAAAAAAATCCTCTTTATCGGTGCCCTATGTCTGCTCATTATCATCAGCATTGGAATTGCCACATCGACAAGGTCTGCTGCCATCTCTTTTATATATGTATATACCTCAATTCTCAGTAAAATATTCCCTGATATTGTTGAGAGTTCCTGGTTAGCGGATGTCTGTCTCTGGAAACTTCGGTTTCCTCGTATTTTCATGGTGGGCTCTTTGCCGGGATTGCCCTCAGAACAGCAGGAGCTGCGATGCAGGGGGCTCTGAAAAACCCACTTGCTGATCCATATATGCTTGGAATTGCGTCAGCAGCAGGATTTGGAGCAGCGATCGCGATCGTATTCGGGACCGGAATTTTTGCCGGCAAATATCTCATCGTCGGAAATGCTTTTTTTTCTCACTGATAGCTTCAGCGGTCATTATTGCCATTGCTGAGAAAAAAAGCGGTTCGGCAGAAGCAATGGTTCTTACTGGAGTCTCTGTGATGTTTTTCTTCCAGGCCCTCACAACTTTTACAGAATATTTCGCAGAAGCGGAAGCAGTAAAGAGTGCAATGTTCTGGATGGTAGGAGACATCGGAAAAGCAAGATGGGAGGATTTCCGTTTTATCGTCCCCATCACGGCAATCCTTGTTCCTATACTCATCTGGAAATCCTGGGACCTTAATATAATAGGGGCAGGGGACGAGAGTGCAAAGAGCCTCGGGATAAATGTCAAAAAATTCCGGATACTTATTATGGTGGTCTCGTCACTTCTGGTTGCAGGAGTTGTCAGTTTTGTCGGAGCAATAGGGTTTATTGGGCTTGTCTCACCGCATATCTGCAGGCTGAGGAGGAGACAACCGATTCCTGATTCCTGCATCTGGATTGATGGGAGCAGTTTTCCTGATTATCTCGTATTCTATTGCAAGGACAGTTCTTTCGCCTGTAGTTGTTCCCGTAGGAGTTATCACAGCATTCCTCGGCGTACCTTTCTTTGTGTACCTTATCATGTACCGGAGGGAGTACTGTTGAATCTCTCTATCGACGGGGTCACGTTCTCATATGCTTCAGTGCCTGTGCGACATGGGATTTCAATGGAGTTTTGCGAACCAAGCGTTGTTGGCATAATAGGGCCAAACGGAGCCAGAAAGAGCACACTGCTCCGCTGTATCAATAACGTCCTTAAACCAAATAGTGGGTGGGTCTGCCTGGATGGGCAGAAGATCCATGACATGGACACGGTCGCAATCGCTCGAAATTTCGGTTATGTGCCCCAGGAGTTCCCAGTTACTTTTCAGGCAACTGTTTTTGACACGGTGCTTATGGGCGCGCCCATTCTCGTCCTGGAAGGTTAGCAGGGACTATGTTGAGATCGCTACAGGAGCCATCAAGATGCTGAATCTCGAACAGGTAGCACTCAGGCGCATCACTCGGAACTCTCCGGAGGCCAGCGGCAGCGGGTAATGATTGCAAGGGCACTCGTCCAGCAGAGTCGAGTACTTCTTCTTGACGAGCCGACCTCCAAGCTTGACATCAGGAACCAGCTTGAAGTAATGAATATTATCCGCACTCTTGTAGACAAACAGGGCCTTCTCTCAATACTCGTGATCCATGATCTTAATCTTGCTTCCCAGTATGTCGATCAGCTCATCATGCTCACGGAAGGAAAGATATACGCAGCTGGGACCCCTGTCTCGGTCCTGATACAGGAAAATATCAGAGTTGTCTATGGTGTTGAGGCTGCGGTAGTGCTCGAGGATAATCTGCCGCATGTCATCCCGAAGAGGTCGGTATGAGAAGTTTGATGGATGCCGAAAATATGAGAAAATTGAGGTGAAAAAGGTATGAAGCGCACAAAGGAATTAGTTGCCGGAATTGGAATTTTGCTGATAGTGTCAATTTTTGCAGTCTTTTCAACTGCAAATACTCAGGATACAAATACTACAGATGCAGATACTCAGATCAAAATTATTGATACTCTTGGCAGAGAAGTAACTCTTGATAAACCCGCCGAAATAATAGCATAACGCATTATTCAGTTGCCGAAGTCCTGAAAGCTATCGGAGCCTGGGAGTGGATTGTAGTACGGGATGGATATATATCTGATGAAAATTTTTATCCGAATCTAGATAAGATTCCTGCTATATGTCCGGCCAAGAGACCCATGGATATAGATTACAAAAATTATAGAAGCAAAGACCGATGTTCTAATCCTGCCAAAATTTGACTGGTATGGTACTACTGACGAAATAATCAACACACTTGAACCTGATATTCCAGTTGTTTTCGTTGATACACTAAACCCTGATTCCTTTTGTGATAATGTTACGATAATTGGGAAGATTGTCGGAAATGAAGAACAAGCACATGAATATACTGAGTTTTACAGCGAAATTAATGATCCTATAATAGCTAAAACTTCTCAGATCGCGCCGGAAGACCGTTTGAATGTTTTTTATAAAGCTTTTTCCGACACTCCTGAACAAATAAAAACCTATGGGAAAGACATGCCCGTTGTAAATGAGTTCATTAACGCTGCTGGTAGTAAAAACATTGCAGGAGATCTACCTTTTGCTTACGAAGATGTCGATAAAGAATGGGTCTTTAAACAGGACATCGATGCCATTGTAGTGATGTGCTGGGACCAGCATTACCCAGATGTATTCGGATATAATGTCAATGATTCTGAACTGCCTTCTGAGAAGGGTAAGGAGATCCAGGAAGAAATCATGCAGCAGGATGTCTTTACACATACTGATGCTGTAAAAAATAAAAAAGTATACCTGCTTCATAATGAATTACTTTCCACTCCAAGAAATATCATTGCCATAGCTTACATGGCCAAGTAGTTTTATCCTGATCTGTTTCCCGATCTCGACCCTCAAGCTCTCTACATCAGGAATCTGGACCGGTTCATAAAAACTGATTACAACCTTTCTAATGCCGGACTGTTTGCCTACCCGGCTTAACTACATTTCTAACAGATAGGAGAGCTAACAAATAGGAGAGTAACAACTATGAACGAATTTTAAGAAATTATAGTTTTATTAACTCGAATATATGAAATATCCCTTATCGTTAAGACAAACGCAATGATTGCGGGAGTTGAGATTACAACCTTTGACCATCTCAGCAAGCCTGTCCGGGCAAGAACTTGCCGAAAAATGCGCGGGATTAATGCAGGAACTACGGGAGTATATCTCAATACTGGCTGTCTGCGAACTTGCGAAAAATGGACGAGCTCTACCAAAACAGGTCGGCTAAGCAATACCTGGTCACTGATCTCCCTCCCCTACTCTGGTGATCTAATTTTATTTAAATATGAGCATCTGTCCATGAACCCGAAAAAAAATGCCTCAGCAGAAGAAAAACCTACGTTCTGCAGTATTTTTTCGAAAATCAATATTTTTCCTGGTAGCGGTTTTGAACAAGTGCAAATAATTTAGATTTTTAGTGGTATTTGGTGAAAATTGAATGATATCATTTTTTACCTCTAAATATACCACATTAAATATACCACATAGTTGGCTTTTACCTACTACATAAAAGTACAATAAATCCACGTTTGATTGAAAATCGATAGCAGTAAAAACATGAATTTTCGAAAATTTACTGCGGAAAGTGGGATAAAATATAAAATCCAGAAATTTTACTGCGGAAAGTGCGTTAGATGTGATTAGGAGCAGAAATGAAAAAGGAGCAGGAATAACCATTTTTGTTCCGTACTTTCATGCTAATTAGTTGATCCGGAACGAAATAAGAAAGTTAATATATCAATAAATATAAAATTTATTATATAAATAAACTGTCAAATTATAAAGTATAAATTAAATATTGCAGTTTGTAGTGAAAAATAATTAACTAAAATAGGGTCACTGGAAATTATCTGATTTCTAACATACTAAATCAAAGTCGAGCTGGTTCACCTTGCTGCAATCAACGTATGTTCACGCCCCCGCTCAAAATACCGTTAAAGGAGACAATAACCCTAAAAAACTTATAGTCACGCCTGTATATAGTCACGCCTGTAATTATTGCAACAAAAACTCATTGTACCTTATTGAGTAGTTGCATTATTTATCTTCGTGCCTATAGTTTGATCAGAAGTTAACAATCGAAAAATGGAATTGATAAATTATATAATCATCAACGGTTACCTGGAAAATTTTCCATCCAGTAGCAAGCTAGTGGGGTATTCAACTGAAAGAAAACTAGCTAACAAAAAAGAATTAATGAAACCGGGCATTTGGAGATACTGAAAATAATCTGAGTTCTAAAATATTTAATCAATTTCAGTGAATTTAGAAAAAAGCCTTATAAAATAAAGGTTTTGATTTTGTACAAAACACCTATATTTTTATTTAGTTCAAAAGATAATGTATAGCGATATATAAAAGTAACTGATTTGTGTCTGAGTGCCTAATTCACAACTGAGTAACAAATTAATTGATAAGTAATAACTTAATTGGTATTAGCAAATTCATGAACTTGAAATGTAAAACCCCTCTCAGTTCAAAAAAAGTCTTTGTTGATCAGCTGTACCAACCTGACTTTTCTGTATGGTAATATGTCCTGGATACACGGTTCTGAATTATGGTCCAGAAATTCTCAGAAATTATAACTTTCAAGTTATAAAAACATGTTAAAAACGGATCACAACGTAATTGTTAACATTCAACATAAAACACAGGTTATGGAGTCACCAATTATGCGAATCGGAGTCTACATTTGCCACTGCGGGCTAAATATTGCTGGAGTAATAGATGTATTAGCTCTGCAGGAAATGGCGGCTAAACTGGAAGATGTGGTGCTCGCCCGGGAAGTACAGTTTCTATGTTCCGATTCCGGACAGGAAGGCATCATTAAGGATATAAAAGAAAATAAAATCGACAGGGTTGTAATAGCTGCCTGCTCCCCAAGGTTGCATGAAAAGACCTTCAGGCATGTAATGGAAAAAGCCGGGTTGAATCCTTACCTTATGGAAATGGTAAATATAAGGGAGCAGTGCTCATGGGTGCACGCCGATGACCCCCAGATGGCAACCCAGAAGGCTTTTGACCTTATAAGGATGGGAGTCGCAAAGGCAAAATTCCTCAAGGAGCTGAGTGCAACAAGTTCCAAAGCCAGCAGAAATGTCCTGATTATAGGAGGAGGAGTTGCCGGAATCGAAGCAGCCCTGAACCTTGCTGAAGCCGGCTTTCCAGTCACAATGGTAGAAAAAGAATCCACAATCGGAGGCAAAATGGCCCTGATGAATGAGGTCTTTCCTACAAACGACTGCTCCATCTGTGTGCTTGCTCCTAAAATGACGGAAGTTCAGAACCATCCGAATATTAACCTTTACACCTATTCCGAAGTTACGGATATTTCCGGGTCCGTCGGCAAATTTCATGTAAAAGTCACACGCAAACCCAGGTTTATACTTGAAGACAAATGCAAAGGCTGTGTCGACCTCTGCTCTGCGGTTTGTCCCGTAGAAATCGAAAACCCCATGAATTATGGGGTTGGAAAGACCAGAGCCATATATATGCCAATCCCCCAGTCCGTTCCTCAGGTAGTGCTCATAGACCCTGACCACTGTGTAGGCTGCGGGCTGTGTTTACAGGCCTGCCCTGCCGATGCTGTGGATTACGAACAAAAACCTGAAGAAATTGAGTTTGAAGCCGGAGCAGTTATTGTTTCAACAGGTTATCAGCTCTTTGATGCATCAAGGAAAAAGGAGTACGGATTTGGGAAATATCCTGATGTTATCACAAATATGCAGCTTGAGCGCATGCTTAACTCTGCAGGGCCAACAGGTGGAAGAGTCATAGTGCCTTCCACAGGCAAACCACCAAAAAGCGTTTCGTTCATTCAATGTGTCGGGTCAAGAGATAAAACCGTTGGCAATGAATACTGCTCAAGGGTTTGCTGCATGGCTGCACTTAAGAATTCCCAGATGGTTAAGGAACGTTATCCTGACACTGAGATCACAATTCACTACATCGACATCAGGGCTGCAGGGGAGATGTATGAGGAATATTATACAAGGACGCAGTCTATGGGCGTTGATTTTATTCGGGGAAAAGTTGCCGAAATTTACGCAGGTGAAGACGGTAGGCCTGTACTCCGTTATGAAGATACTCTTGAATCCCGGATCGAAGAAGAGGCCTGTGATCTTGTCGTGCTTTCAACAGGCTACGAGCCCAGCAAATCAGCAGAAGGCATAGGCCGGATGCTAAATCTTGCCCGCCGGCCTGACAGGTTCTTTGCAAGTGCCCACCCGAAAATGCGCCCTGTAGATGCCCCCGTCAGCGGAGTTTTCCTTGCAGGCTGCGCCTCAGGACCTAAAGAGATCCAGGTTTCGATTGCCCAGGGAAGTGCATGTGCGTCCAAGGTTATGCAGCTTCTTGGGACAGGAGAGCTTGAAGCCGATCCTATGGGAGCCCATGTTGATCCTGAAAAATGCATAGGGTGCCGGACCTGTCTTGAGGTATGTAAATTTGGGAAAATCAAAATAGAAAATAAAAAAGCTGTTGTAGACGAGGTTTCATGTTACGGCTGCGGAGACTGCAGTGCTGCATGCCCTGCAGGGGCAATACAGATGCGGAACTTCGAAAACGAACAGATTCTTGCTCAGGTCCGGGCTGCAACTGCTCACAGGTCCCAGAGTCCTTTCGTTGTGGCTTTCCTTTGCAACTGGTGCAGTTACGCCTGTGCAGACCTGACCGGGATGTCAAGGCTCCATTACCCGACAAACATCAGGGTTATCCGTACTATGTGCTCGGCAAGGGTAAATCCGGAGTTCGTGCTTGAAGCCTTAAAAGGCGGAGCCGACGGAGTGCTTGTTGCGGGCTGCAGAATGGACGAGTGTCACTACATCCACGGGAACTTTGACGCAAAACAGAGGATGGATGTCTTAAAGGAAGTTATAAAGGAAATCGGACTTGACCCCAGACGGCTGAGGACCCTATGGATCTCTGCTGCCGAAGGAGAACGTTTCTCAAACACAATTACCGAATTTGTAAAGGAACTTGAAGGCATCGGGCCTATAGGAACCGAACTCAAGCTTGGAGAACCCGAAGCCGAACCTGAGGAGGTGGCATAATGAGCGAGGAGCACACCGAACAGGAAACTCACATCTGCAGAGGCTGCTGCGGGACCGAAGAAAATGAAGTTACAGAGCCTGAAGCCACTGAGCCCGAGGATTTTGAAGCCGAGGATCTCGAAGCTGAAGCTCCAGAGACTGATGAGAGTGAAGCCCAGGAAAAGATCACAGTTGCTACCAGCATGGACCTTCAGGGCTCTCATTTTATTTATACCCAGACAACCGATAAATCCATCAAAACTCTGGATTATGATTACAAGCGCTGTAATGGTTGTGGGATCTGTGCAGAAATCTGCCCAACAAAAGCGCTTGAAATGGGACCACTTCATGAGATTGCAACCGGGCTTGATGCACCTGCTGTGATGATGGACCTTGATAAATGTACCTTCTGCAGGATGTGCTCAAACCTCTGCCCTGTGCATGCTATAACCTTTGAGGCTGTGGGTGAAGTTCCTGATGAGAAACGGTATCCGAAGTATGATGCTTTTGTTAAGATTAATGAGAAATGCCTCCCCTGCGCTCTCTGTGAGGGAGCCTGCCCTCAGGACGCGATCGAAGTTGAGTTCACCTTCCCAAAAAAAGAAGAGATTGCGCCTTTAAAGGAAGGGGCAGAAGGAGAGATCGAAATTGACACTGAAAAGTGTAATTTCTGCGGAATCTGCGTCCGGTTCTGTGACGCCTTTATCCTGCTTGAGCGTGAATCCACACCTGACAATCCTGTGCCTTTCGAGCAGATCCTTGTAGACGAGGATAAATGTGATTATTGTGTACTCTGCCAGGACCTCTGCCCTGAAGAAGCAATAAAGGTTAAAGGGGAACGCCCCTGCGAGGCTCCGAAAGTTGAGGGGAATGTTAAGATAGACGAGCTGAAGTGTACACAGTGCGCTCGCTGCAAGACCGTCTGTCCGTATGAAGCCGTAGATTTGCAAAAACCCATGGAAGGGGGACTGGCCCTTATTGAGACAAACCTGAAGGAATGCGATCCTCAGGGTTGCCGCGGCTGTTTCAATGTCTGTCCCTCCAAACTCTGGTATGTGCCTACAGATCCTGAAGACCCAAGAAAAATTGCTTTTAAGGAGGATTTCTGTACCTATTGTGGAGCCTGTGTAAAAGCATGTCATTTAGATGCTATTAAAGTGGACAGGACCGATGTCCACCACACTGAAATTCCTGATGCACCCTGGGCTGCTCAGTGGAGGGATGCAATCGAGTCCCTGAAAACTGGAGTAAGGAGAGGAGTCGACCGTGCAGTACCCAGAGAAACCGAGACCTTTAAAGCCCAGAAGTTCATGGGCATAACACCCCCCGGAGTTGACGAGGAAATGCTTGCAGCTGTGCAGGCAAAGCTTGAGTCTGTAATGCCAGCTCTCAGGAGTGCTAAGGTCAGGAAACTCTGGGAAACTGACTCCCCGAAAAATACAGCTACAGCCGTGAAAAAGAAAATCAAAAGTTAAAAAGAGAAAGTTGAAGGAAGAAAAAGTGAAAGTTGAAGGAAGTAAAAGTGAAAGATGAAGGAAGTTAAAGAGATAGTT
>NZ_LZPK01000192.1:0-12949 GCF_001729375.1 Methanosarcina sp. A14
CAGGTTAAGAATTCAGGTTTTGCCCTGAATTCGGAAAAATAAAATTAAAAAGCTGCGTTGATCATGACAAGTTTCAGGGAATTTGCAGAAACCTGCCAGGCGATTGAAAAAATCTCGAGTACAATTGATACTACAAGTAGGGTTGCTGACCTTCTTAAGAAGGTTGATGTTGAAGAGCTGCCCATTGCAACTCATTTTATTATGAGTGAGGTTTTTCCTGCCTGGAGCGGAGAACAATTGGGAATTGGCACTAGCCTGCTGTATGTTTCACTTTCCAAAGCCTCCGGAATGACAGTAAAAAGTATAGAATCTCTTATTCGGACTACCGGAGATATAGGGGACACAGCCCTTCTGATCCTCAAGGAGAAAAGGAAAAATCAGGTTACTTTTTCCTCTTTCTTCGAAGAGCAGCCCGAACTCTCAATAACCGAAGTTTATAACCGTTTTAAGATTGCCTCCGAAGCCTCAGGAAAAGGCTCACAGGACATTAAGATAAAGAATCTTCAGTTTCTCTTTACTTCCTCGACTCCAAGGGAAGCAAAATATATCTCCAGACTTGCGCTTGAGGAACTTCGCATAGGCGTCGGAGAAGGCGTTGTAAGGGATGCAATTGCAAAAGCTTTTTCCGTGCCTGCGGATGTGGTTGAACACGCCTTTATGGTTACTAATGACCTGGGGATAGTCGCTGCAACTGCCAAGGAGGGCGGGGTGGAAGCCCTGGAGAGTCTCGGGATTGAGATCAAACGCCCGATCAAGATGATGCTCTCACAGATCAGCCCTGACATAGTTGCTGACATAAAGGAAATGAAGGAAGCTGCGATCGAATGGAAATTCGATGGGGCAAGAATCCAGGTTCACAAGGCCGGAGATTCGGTTATGCTTTTTTCACGAAAGCTTGAAAATGTCACAAACTCCCTTCCTGACCTTGTAGAAATAGTCCGCAAACATGTAAAGGCCGAATCCGCAATCCTTGACGGAGAAGCTGTTGCAGTGGACGAGAATGGTAAGCCCAGGGCATTTCAGGAGATCCTTAAACGTTTCCGGCGCAAGTACGATGTGGAAGAAAAAGCCCTTGGCATCCCTATTCAGCTAAACCTTTTTGACATAATGTACTTAAACGGAAAAACGCTGATAGACCTGCCTCTGATTGAGCGGCGAAAAGCGCTTGAATCCTGCGTGGAAAGCTCGGTTGAGGATTCAAAATCCATCTCCGTGGACAAACAGGTGATAACCGGAGACCTCGAACTTATAGAGAAGATCTATAAGGAAGCCTTAGATGCCGGGCACGAAGGAGTTATGGTCAAAAATCCGAATTCGTTTTATTCCCCTGGTAAACGTGGCAAAAACTGGCTTAAGAAAAAGCCTCTTATGGAAACCCTTGACCTTGTAATCGTAGGAGCCGAGTGGGGCTTTGGCAGGCGTGCCAACCTCCTGGGTTCTTATACGGTTGCCTGTTATGACCCAGAAAACCTGCGTTTTCTCCAGATCGGCAAAGTGGGTACAGGCCTGACCGACGATCAGTTAAAGGAACTCACAGAGATACTTTCCGGGCTTATGGAAGGCGGAGAGGCAGGCGGCATATTTGCAATCCGGCCGAAAATAGTCCTGGAAATCGCCTTTGAGGAAATCCAGAAAAGCCCCAATTATGATTCAGGCTTTGCATTGCGTTTCCCTCGCTTTATTCGTATCCGGGACGATAAAGATCCCGAAGAAGCCGATACGATACAGAGAATTGGAAAGGTATATAGCCAGCAGTTGAAAAGGTTGTAATAGTGGTGGCTGCCGTTTCTTTTTGCGGCAATCACATGAAATTTTAAAGATTCTTTTTAGTACAGTTTAAAGTCTTTGTCTTTTTTGGCTGGAAACAAATATCTTTTCTTTAGTATGAAATTAAGGACCAAAACTGGCCCCCAATGCTCCTTTTGATTTTCTGCTCCTTATCATATTTAAGTCTTGTATGGCAATTCACTGATTAGTTTAGCGATGGTTTGAAAAACCAAAATTAGAGCAACTTTACTACCCAGGGTATGACGAGATCAATAGTCAAAAAAGGGTAAAGTAGAGTACTTTCATTTCTTTGTGTCTATTATTCGAAGAATATCATATGCGTTTAGGTAAAAAACATTTTTTAGAAATTAATAATTTTTAAAAAAATAAAATTTATTAAAAAGAATACAGTTTATATCATTATGCCTTTGTAAACTTTTACATAATGTTATTGGCACTTTCTTAATTGTGAATAATAACCTTAGAAGATTTTCACAAAGATTCAAAATGTAAATGAGGCGAAACAGTTGGATAAACACAAAATTAGTTACAAAGTAGTAATTTTTGTATTCGTTTGTGCTTTTGCAATACAAACTGCAAGTGCCTACTCTATTCTGTGACTACAATTAATAATTATAGATCACCCCCTCATCCTGAAAACTATGTATATTTCAGTTAATAATTCAGAAGGTTGAATTTAAACTGCTGAGAAACTGCGAAGAATATCAGGTTTTTGAAAATTCTGTAGTGTTTAGTAGAAATACAAGATTGCAGAGATGGTTTAATTGGTCAGTAACGTAAGAAAAAAATTACTTATCATAGGATTTCTACTAGTAACTGTTTTATTCAGCTATATTTCTCTTTGCTTATTAATGTGTATGGGACCTGCAGCATCATTTTTTGTAATAAAAAACCATGACATGAAGAGTCATGAGGTGACAGTTGAAGTATTTGATAAAAATAACAACTCAGTAATAAATGAAACACATACTCTGGAGCGTAAAAGTGATTTGGTGAAACGTCGTCCTTTTGGTGTACGATTCCGTGGGGGAAATGTAGAATATACATTCAAGGTAACTATGGATAAACAAATTACAAATACAACTAAAGTAGAAATTCCAAATCGTAAAACTACAGTAGTTATATATCTGTACGCTGAATTAGGTAAAACTGTTCTCTATAAACCTGAATCAGGTGAAACTATCCCTATTCTCATAGAGACTAGACAATCGATGTGAGAAAATTCAATCTCTACTGTTCACTTAAAAATAGTTTTTTCACAGCTTTTCCTTTTCTTCAACCCTTTCAAAGTTTTGACTCTAATAGTCCACCCCAAGACTCTTTTACACATTGCTTCTAAGGCAGTCTTTAACTGACATTTTATGGAAGAAATAGAAAGGTAGATTCTTACAAACCTACTAAAACGCTTAACTTTATCCCTTTTACTTTCTTGTGTTCATTGTAACCGATAATAATGACGAGGAACCTCTCATACATACAACTTGTCACAAAACAGATTACACAGTTATTACTCCTATACGCATTGGAGAATCAGAATTATTTGTTTTATTTATATGTATCACTACAGAACTCCAGGCATGTGGCAGTGTTCTGCAGGTGTCCGTAGTTTCGCCATTTAAAATAACTTTAAACTCATATTCCCCCTCTGCAAAATATGTATATTTTCCTTTAGACCATGGCATTGACCATCTCAGCAATAGCCATATAATGATTTCGGCTGTGCGATGCGCTCGTCAGGAGCTAGTTCATAAGTTCCTTTGAATATAGATTCATCATACGAATCAAATACTTCAACTGTTACCTCATGATTCTGGAGATCATTATTATATATAAAATAAAGGCTCAGGAGAGCCAACTAACAAATATGGGAAAACGACGAAATAATTCAGCAAAATCAGTATTAGAATTCCTAAAAAGATGAATATTTTTTGGCGATTTTTAATATTTAGACCCCCACAAAAATCAAATAATTTTTATAGTCAAAAATATTAAAAGGAAGTCTTTATTCCTCATGTTTAGTTCTGTTTATAATCTGTACTACACCTCGCAGAAAGAGGTCATCCGTAGTCCAGTGCTTTAGTTTTCATTCTAGAAGTCAAATCATTACTTATCTTTTTAATATGCAGCACCGTCAAAATTTACAATAAAGACTTTTTCATTTGCTTCAAGCTCATTTCTTATCCTGATTGCGTCACTCTCTGGGATCCAATTTTTTGGTTCATTTCCAAAAGAAACATAACACATAGTTGTCATTTTCACCTGAAGATTATTTTTTTCATCACATTAAGAAAATTTTCGTCTTCAAAACCTATTGAGGATACAACTATGTAATAATCCCCTTTTTTGATATCAGGAGGAAAATCAGGTTCAGGAATTTTTTCTCCTTTCTTAAATTCATCTACTACAGCCGTTTTTTTGTCTTTTTCTACTTTTGCATAGTTCCTTCCTGAGCTAATGTCAGTATTGTAATCTATACTGTAGTTTACAGGTATATTGGAATTTTCAAGAATAGTTTTAACTTCCTGCTCAGTAGTCCCATTTTCAAATTCAATAAATAAACCAGCTATCTGTTGTTCTTCAACAGGTGTTTCATTATCAATTGACATATTCGACTTGACGTGTGCAGGTGTAAACAGTACTGAGGGTACTACGATAATCAGAAAAACAATAATAACGACAATAAACAATATTTTATAAATAGATTTTTTCATCATGAAAAATTTCCCACCTATACCTCCGGGCATATATAGTTCAAATGGATCCTGTAGAGTAAATTTGAACTCCGTTAATTACTAGTAAAATAAGTTATATAAATTGTAAAGGTTTTAACCAGATTATTAAACTATCAAACTAGATGCTTAATTTATGATTTCATTTTAGCATAGTATTACTTAATATTAATAGTCCTTTGAGATATTAGATAAAACTATTAGATAAAACTCGCAGGAGTTGCGGATTCTTTTGCAACAGTTGGGACAGTTAATAAATTCAAATATTTCTGGTCTACGCATTACATAGAGGGAATTCCCATTCCATTGCTAAAAGAAATTGGATGTCCTTACAATTTTAAAGTTCTCTATGATAAAAGGACAAAAATTCATAATGTCTACAGCAACCAGTTAAAAATAATTAAAAATGCTGATTATATATACGGCATATCATCCGTAATAACTGAAGACTATGCTGATTCTATCTCGGAGAGAGTTAAAGAAGGAACCCCCGTTGAGCTTATAGTTCCTCTTCATGTTGCAGAAGAATTAAAACAGTCGCCTTATGCAGAAAAACTGAAGATACTGAAAAATTATAAAAATTTTCAGTTAAAATCTAAGAATGAAGACCTTAAAATGGGGCTAATTGTTACGGATAAATGCCTGGCCTTAAATACAAGAAAAGCGGCACTGAATATGACATAACTACAGGTTTGTTTAGCTCTGATCCAAAAGCTATTGAGCGGGGAGAAAGGCTTTTTGAGTATTATAAGATCCACTCAGACGCGAATTTACATGGCAATTATGCCTTATGACGATATGCCTTGTGACGAGCTTTTTCAAATCAAACATACTTGAACAGGTCATCTCTTTTCATTTCATGCAGCCTGTCCCGAAGCAGACCTTTTAAAGCTTTTATGTCTCCTTTTTTGGCGCTGATAGGAGCTATTATATGCCTCCAGTTCTGCCAGGGAGGTTCAAGCCCGAGTCGAACTGTAATCTCGTCAAGAAGGGGATCATAATCGCTTTCTTTTACCTTATCCATCTTGTTTGCAGCAATAATGGTGTCAATCCCGACTTCCCTGAGGAAATCAAACATTTCAACATCTATTGGAATCTGGTCCTTTGAGTCCCATCGGTCTACTATCTGCGGGAAAGACGGGCTGTCTATTACAAGCACCCCGAGCTGGATCCTTTCGGCATTGTCTTCGATATAGTGCACGGTTTTGTCTTTTACGATGTCCTGCTTTCGGTCTTTTACTCCACTCATGAAGCCGAAGCCAGGCATATCCGTAATAAGCAGGTTCGAGACCTGGACATGCGCAGGGCGTAAGGTAACCCCAGGACGTTTTCCAACCCTTACTTTCGCTCCGAAGAGTTCCCTTAGCAACGAGGATTTTCCCACGTTTGAACGGCCTACAAAAATAATCTCAAAACTTACCCCGCTTTCAGCTGCAGTCTTACTGGTTTCCATTGTTTTTTACCTCCAAGCCTTTTCAAAAAACTGTTTGCTTGCAAGCCTTTTCAAAAAAGACTTGATCGAAAATCCCATGCAGCGGTGTGATAAACCGGTTAGACGATTGCGAATCAACGGTTTTAGTCAAGCAGCGCTCCGGTTTTTTACCCATGTGCTTCTCCCAGTTCCTTATCAAAAGCTTTGAGGAATGCGTTAAGGGAATCTTCAGGAATTCGAGCGCCTGCCGCAAGGGGATGTCCACCGCCGCTTCCTCCGAATCTTGGTGCGACTGAACGGAGAATATTGTTTATGTCGACCTCTCCCCTGGAGCGGATACTGAGGTCATAAGCTCCCTTTCTTTCACGGAATTCGGCTGCAATCCCTACTTCCCGCCTGCCGTAAGAAGCTGCGTAGATCGCTGCCTTTGAAATAGAGTTATTTGTATTTACAATATATGCACTATTTTTAAGAGCTTCCACATTATATTTAACAAAAAGCCTTAATCTCTCCTCGTTAATTGCAGCTTCCCTGGCAAGCTTAAGCAGTTCCGGAATATTTGAAGGGATTATGTCTTTTGAGAGGGGTTCAAGAAGTTTCCTTTTGAATTCGTAATCCCTTCCTTTATATAGGATGGCCTGGGTCAGGGTTCCGGCCTGAAAATAAAGATTCCTTTTATCCCAATCTTTGACCCAGCTCTTTAAACATGGAGTGTTGTCACAAAAATCCCCAATCGCTCCATAGATTGCTATCCTACGCATATCTCTGTCCAGGCGATCCTCTAAGAGCCTGTAGGTCAACTCTGCGGAACAAGCTTCGATATCATGGTAGAACCAGCTCTCTTTTTCACAGCTTTTCGGGAGAGGGTGGTGGTCAATATAGTAAAGGTTGCACTTCTCCGCAAATCCTCTAAGTGCTGCATGAAGTTCAGAGCAGTTCCTTTCATCGATTGCAATATCGCAAATAATAAGGGTTTTCACATTTTTTATAAGCCCTAATTTTTCAAGAAGGTTTACAGGATTCGTGAAATACACATATGCATCCGGATAAGCGGTTTTTGCAATCGCACCTGAGCATATACCATCCGAATCTCCGTGAGTAAGAACTAGAGTTTTCGCTTTGATCCAGTTATGGAGTTCTTTCATGTTTTGCTTCCTTTTTCCCGAAAAAATATTTATTTTTTCTAATGTCAATATCTCTTATAACAGCAGTGTTTAGCTTTTCTCACTTTCAACTCTTTGTTTTTTGCTTCACAGAATTCGTTTTTTCATTTCGAAAATTAATAAAGACATTTATTTTTTTTTATTAAATTTTTATTTTTTACTCAAATGAGTTCCAAGGTTAAAAACTATATTTTCATCCTGAAAGACAGGACATAGTTGAAATACGACCTGGCCTGCATGCTCCCGATTTCAACTGCAATATTTGCGGTTTCTACCGCGACCTCAAGGATTATCTTCAGGGGACTGGTATGAAATAAGAGTTATAGTAAACTGGTGATTACTATCCATTCAAGAAATGGTTCTAAAGCGCAAATAAAAGAAAGGGGCTTTAATTACCCCCGAAAAAATTAAAAGTTATATTCGACAAATTTGCATTCCTAAAATCGAACCAGTACTGTTCTATCGTATTGATAATACCTTGATTATTCACAGTATTGGCAGATCCATTTACAATATTCTGTACTCCAGAGTCATTCTTCTCAATAGGCTGTGTACTGTCTGAATCTGGCGGCACAGGTTCTGTTGTCTGTTCAGATGCATCCCCAAAATAACTTTTCACAATGTTATAACTAGTAACCCCAATAATACCACAGTCAAACTTCTTAGAAGATCCCCAGTCTTTATACCACATGGTTTTATTCTTGTCATAAAAGGCCGTTACTTCCTTCCGTTGGGGTCCGAACCAGCCATAGTATGCCTCATATCCTTTATTATTATCGGCTGCTGGATAGAAGACATTGATATAAATCGGAGCATGTTTTGTGAAATTAAGTTCTCTTATATCACAATTCCAACTATACTCTTCTGAAACATATTGACCGATTTCGCAGGCTAGTTGATAGGAATTGTTTTGGCTGCTGAGGTTGTAATCAAGCATGATCTGGGTGACTTGCTCTTTTGTAGGAGTTACATAATTTTCCGTAGCTGAAGCCGATGGAATTGCGAGCATAGCAACAAAAAGAATACTTAGTAGTTTAAGTTTCATAGCCAATTCTCCATAATAGCATATACTTCACCTTCATCATCAATGTCAATAACTGCATACTCTCTTGTACCATAATCTACGAAGGTCTTTACTTCAACACTGGTATCCCATCCATTATTCTCAAGATACTCACTAAGAACATCAGCACATTCTTTTTTGGGCAGGTCATTGAACCTTCGTAACTTCTAATAATATCACATAAAGCTTTATAAATATGTTTAGATTCATTACTTTCGTTGATTACTTCCTTGGATTGATTACCTGCTTCATCCGATTCACTTAATTTCTCACATACTTTTCTCTTAATTCATATCCATTTAAGCATGAAGGAAAAACTATATTTCCATCCTGAAAAACAGGACGCAATTAAAATAAGACCTGGCCTGCATGCTCCTAATTTAAATTGTGATATTTGCAGTGTCTACCACGACATTAAGAATTATCTTAAGGGAATTGGTATAAAATTAGTAAAATGAGATAAAATTGGAAAAACATGGAAAGAATAAGGAAAAATGGGGAAGAGTAAGGAAGAGTAAAGAAGAGTAAAGAAAAAAAGAGAGGTTAATCCTCTCATCTGTTGTTTACATATCGAATTTTGGAATTCTGCTTTAGTGCTTCCGCTTATAAAGGAATAAGCCAAGGATACAAGCTATTCCTAAGCCTATTTCAAATCCAGACGTACCCTGAATTTCTTTTTGTTCAGCTTCCATTCCTTCGTTCCCAGTCTCGTTTTCGTTTACATTATTATTAACTGCTCCTATCTCTGTCTCAGGCTGGGATTCTGTCACAGTTTCATCAGAGATTTTTTTTGCTGTGCCTGTTATTGCAAAGGAAGAGAATTCCGGAGTTTTTGCCGTGAAATACAGGAATTTATCATCTTTTCCGGATGTTTCTACCTCCAGCTGCCCCCATTTTTTCTCGCTATAACTGTTAAGGGTGATTGAAGCTGGATCGATCTTTTTATTCTCTATCCAGGATTTTTCAACCTTGAAACAAACGGTCGGGTTTTCTACGTTCTTTGAGGTTGCAATTCCGCCATTCCCAACCCAAACATTAAAGGATTTGTAGACCTCTCCAGAAGGCAGTTCGGAAACCAGGGAAGATTTTCCTTTCAACATCTCTACAATGGTTGTGGTTTTACCCAGAGTCTTTTTTGCATCAAAGTTCACAGAAACAACGCAGGTTGCATTCTTAGTAAAATCAAATTTTACCTCTTTTCCATTTGTAATGAACACCTGTGAAAGTTCCTTTACTTCAATGTTTTTTGCAGGCTCAGGAGAGCCACCTCCTCCTCCGCTACCACTGCTTTTGCTACCGCTGCTTTTGCTACCACCGCTCTTGCTGTTTCCGTCACTGCTTGAGTTACTGTCGTCGCTGGAATTGCTTTCCAGTACAGTTATTGTATTAATAAGGTAAGAGAAACCGTTTGCATTATAGATTGTCAGGTTAACGAAATATGTACCAGGGGTTGAATATATATAAATGGGATTCGGGTCACTGGAGTCAGCCTTTCCGTCAGAATCAAAGTCCCATACCCTTGAGACTGCATTCTGAGAAAGATCAGTAAACTGTACCGTTAGGGGAGCATACCCCTCGATAACGCTGCTACTGAAGTTTGCAACCGGAATCCCCAGGTCTGGAGTAGTAGAATTCGTGACCCTAATGTAACCCAGTTTATCTATAGAAATATTGCCAGTGGCACCGGTTACCTTTAAAGTAACGTCATATGTGCCAGGTTTGGTAAATGTGTGCGTTGCCTTCATTTCATGTTTAGAGGTAATTCCGTCCCCAAAATCCCAGAGCCATGAAGCCGAACCTCCATCAATACCGTTGGCAGTAAATAACACAACTAAAGGTGCAGTTCCGGAAGTTACATTGGCAGTAAATTCAGCTACCTGTAGTAGGGAGTTTATGGCAGAAAGATCACTTAAATAGATACCATTATTGTCGCTATCTTCAGTCTCCCCCCTGCCATAGTTACTATCTATTCCCCATACAATAGTGTTCTCGTACACGTCCGGTGTAGTGTAAGTTTCTTTTGGATAAATGTAAACTGGAGTGCTTTTTGCTGAAGGAATATCATAAACGTATACACCTGCATAACCAAACTGGTCATCGCCAGATTTTGAATATACGATTTTGTCTCCGTTTATGTCAATATGAGTACCTGTGTCATCTCCCGCATCAGCTATGACATCAGGTCCATATAAAGTATTACCTGTATTATCACTGGTAACATCTATGGTTTTTTTGGTAATAAGGTCATACATTTCAATAAATCCGTCCCTGGAATAGAAGTTTGACCATATCACTTTATTACCATATATATGGGGACTAAATATCTGGCTAGAAGAGTGTACATTTATAGTTTCCTTAGTATTAATATCGTAAACAGCTATGGTTCTCCCATCTGCATCCTCGTAACCATATGTTATCCTGGTATCGTATATGTCAGGACTGTTTCCATTTGCAATTTTAGTTTGTTTGGAAGTTGAGATATCACGCATATATACGTTGTAATTGTAATTTGATTCATTGTAATCTGCACTCCAAACGATCCTATTGCCATAAATGGCAGGTCTGCTGGATTGATCTACATTCTGTGTAATGTAAGTTTTTGCGGCTGTTGACATGTCGTATACTGCAAGCCTTGGCGTCTTGCTGCTTTCGTCATGCCACACTAATATATTGCCGTAAATAGCCGGATAAGATGCTGCAGAAGAATTAACTGTAGTGACTGTTCTGGCGGTCAAATCATAAACCTTTATAACACCACTATTTGTCCATACTACTTTGTTACCATAAATAGCAGGATCAGACCCACTACCAATTTTCGTCACCTGTGCCGCTGATGCTAAAGTTGAAATTAAAGCTAAAAATATAAAAACTAATACTGTTGAAGTTAAAGCTATTGAACATAACTTGCATTTGATTTTCATTTCCCCTCCCCCACATAGCTTTTATCCCTCAAAGCCAGGGTACAATTTGTGTAACCTATATATTCGGACTTTCGGATAGAATTATAGCCTTTGATTTTCCCGATAATAATATAATATTGGATCAAAAATGTCAATCTTGATTACATCTATATTTGTATATCAGGTAAACTCGGCAAATAAGTAGACTACTTAGATATTATATAATTGTACAAGTAAAATTTCTTCTATTTTTAGTTACTTATTGATCTTTATTTTAAACTAGGAAAGTTTAGATAAAATAGTCTGAGTTATATAATAATTGGAAGGAAAGGTTTTTACACTACAGTCACTTGCAAGATACATACGAAATATAGTATCCAGCAAGCTCTAAGTTTTTCCTGGCGGTTGCACCCCTGTTTAGCATGAAAGTACGGAACAAAACTGGCTCCCAATGCCCCTGTTGAGTCTCTGCTCCTTATCAAATTTAAGCCTTGTATGACAATTCACTGATTAGTTTAGCAATGGTTTGAAAAACCATAGTTCGGACAACCTGACTACCTAAGTTAATGACGAAATAGATAGCCTATAAAGTGTGAAGTGAAAAGTACTTTAATTTCTTTGTGCCAGTTATCCAAAGAATATCATATGCGTTTGGCATGAAAATTCTATCAAGTACTTTCATTTCTTTGTGTCTGTAATTAGAAGAATTTCATGTATTTTTTGTCGCTTACTTTCCATCGTTTGCTTTTCACCGTTCAAATCTAATCATGGCATCAATTATTTCCTTTTTTGTGCCTCTCATAGAAAATTATAAAAATTGTTAATCCGACCACAATAACAATCCCATTTTTTATTCCATATGTTATGTCACTATGCATATATCCCGTAATAATACTTGATGCAAGAAAAAAAATAGTCAATCGCGAAATATAATATAATTTTTTATTATTATTTATATATATATATCAATTTTGTTCAGTGATCATCACTTCCCATTATAGATTATGCAATATTAAAGAATGCCCTTATACATAATTAATTATTTTTGCCTCAAATGAAATTTCAAAAACAAATTCAGAACCAGGAATTACAGTATTTACTTTTAGATATTGAATCTGTATAGTCATTGTGAGATTGTCATTCTTATCATATGTGTCGTATTTTAGAGGTATCCATGCTTCTTGGTCAACCCAAATTTTTCCATTTATTTCTTTGCTGAAAATAAAATTGTGGTTAAAACTGTGATTAGAAAAACACTTTAGGGTCGAAAACTTGAGATTAAAATAAAATTCCCTTTAAAAAAGCAGATTTTAAAGAAAACAAGCTTCAATGAAAGCAAGTTTTAATGAAAACAGGCGGAACTAAAAGAAGAGTTCCTCTGTTAAAAGAAAAATAAGAAAACAAATTTAATATCCCAAAGGAAAGGAATTTTTGTTCCTTTCCTCCTATTTAGTTTATCTTTGCTTTCATCTTGTCTATTATTATATAGTCTTTAATTGCACTTACCGAATCGAAAGGAACGAGGATAAAATTATCTGCTTTCCTGTACCTGGAAGTATCTAAATTGACATTTGGGGCAACCACCATGTCAATAATGTTTCCCCCTTTAATCTCGACTACAACGTTATTCAAAATTCCTATTTCTGTTCCGTCGGTAGCCATGACCTGCTTGTTAAAGAGGTTCTTTGCAAATTCCTTTGACATTTTGATCGTATCTCCGTTGGCAGTATATTATCGGTTTGGGTAAAGCTTGATTTCCACTTTGAATATTTTATTCCATTTGAAACCAGGATCTTTAAAACTTTTTCCTTTTAAAACTAATCTTCTAAAGAGTTACTGGATTAAATTCTTACCGTAATTTTTACCTGTAATTT